>NZ_JALXKT010000014.1:0-59261 GCF_025144775.1 Brachybacterium sp. p3-SID957
GGATTCGAACCCGCACGCCCTCGCGGACAGTGCATTTTGAGTGCACCGCGTCTACCGTTCCGCCAACCCGGCTCAGCCGCCCCAACGGGGCTGGACTAGGATAACGCTGATGACCACCGGATCGGACCGGCAGGGGTTCCCTCTGGCCGTGCCGGCCCCTCGACCGAGACACAGGGTGACATGAACGACGAGACCCCCACTTCCCCCGACGACAAGCCGCGTCGCACTGCGATCGTCGCGGAGGACGAGTCCCTGATCCGGATGGACATCGTCGAGACCCTCACCGAGGCCGGGTACGAGGTGATCGCGGCGGTCGGGGACGGCGAGAGCGCCGTCGCCAAGACCCGCGAGCTGCGACCGGACGTCGTGGTCATGGACGTGAAGATGCCGCAGGTCGACGGGGTCACCGCGGCCGAGCGCATCGGCGAGGAGTCCCTCGCCCCCGTGGTGATGCTGACCGCGTTCTCGCAGGCCGAGCTGGTCGAGCGGGCCCGGGACGCCGGAGCCATGGCCTACGTGGTCAAGCCCTTCACCCCGGCGGATCTGCTCCCCGCGGTGGAGATCGCCATCTCCCGCTACGCCCAGATCACGCAGCTCGAGTCCGAGATCCAGGACCTCGGCGAACGGTTCGAGACCCGCAAGCGCGTGGACCGCGCCAAGGGGCTGCTGCAGACCAACATGGGCCTCAGTGAGCCCGAGGCGTTCCGCTGGATCCAGAAGACCTCCATGGATCGCCGCCTGACCATGCGCGAGGTCGCCGACGCCGTCGTCGATCAGCTCGGCGGGGGCCAGGGCAAGGACTGACCTGCCGCCCGGGGGAGCGGAGAAGGAGCTGGGGGATGGCCATCTCGCGACGCGCACTGATGGGCACGCTGGGCGCGAGCGTGCTCGGTGCGGGGGCTCTCAGTGGCTGCGGTGAGGGTGGTGTCCGCAGAGGCGGCAGGGGGCGTCGGCCCACCACCACCGCGCCCACGGCGAAGCCGCTGGAGGAGCCGGAGCAGGCACTCATGCTCGGCTCCATCGGCGCCACCCACGGCCGCACCGCGCCGTTCGAGAAGGCCATCGCCACCGCCATCGCCGAGGCGATGATCGATGTCAACGCACGCTACGACGGGCTGTTCGGTCAGAAGGTCCAGATGGTGCCCCGCCACGTCATGGCCGATCCCGGGGAGGACATCACCGAGGCCGTGAACGCCCTGGCCGACGAGGGTGTCACGGCGGTGATCAGCTCCCTGGACGAGGCGGCGCTGCAGGCAGCCCTACCGGTCTTCGTTGAGCGGGGCATCGCGGTGATCGACGTGATCACCTCGGGCACGAGCGTGCGCGAGGAGGTCGACTCCGCGGGCATGCTGGTGCGGCTGTCACCCAACGATCGGGTCACCGCCGGCAGCCTCGCCGAGCAGGCCCTGTCCGGGGGGACCTCCGATCGCGCCGGCAAGCGCGGCACCGTGGTCTACCTCTCGGAGGACACCGAGCAGGGCAAGAGCCTCGAGGCCGCCCTGACCGAGGTGCTGCAGCCCGCCAACGGCGGCATCGTCCACACCCACTTCTACGCACCGGGCGACATGGGCGACATCGCCCCGATCGTGGAGGCCGTGGTCTCGAACCACCCCGCCCTGCTCGTGATCAACGGAGGCCCGGAGGCGGGGCCCTTCCTCTCGGCCCTGTACACGGCCACCCTCGACGAGGGGAACCGCCCCACCCTGGAGATCCCCGCCTGGCTGAGCCCGGCCGCCACGGTGGACTACTCCAGTGCCGAGCTGGCACCGGAGGCCATGACCCGCGCCACCGGCTGGGAGCCGGGGGGCGCGGTCACGACCGATCACGAGCTCATGATGATCAACGTGGACCCCGGCTTCCTCACCACCGGGTACGCCTACTCACAGCAGGGCTACGACGCTGTCGTGCTGGCCTGTCTGGCCGCCCAGAGTGCGCTGTCCGTCGCCGGCAGCGACATCGCCGCGTCCGTGCCCAAGGTGCTGGTCGGGGACGCCGAGTGCACCGATTTCGGCCTGTGCCGCAACCATCTGCGCAATGCGGTGGCCAACAATCAGCGCGCCACGATCAGCTACCAGGGACGCATGGGCGCCGTGGAGATCGGCAGCAGGGGCGATGCGGGCAAGGGCACCCTGCGCACGTACTCGTGGAACGAGGCGGGTGCGCTGACGGCTCCGGGCACCAGCACCTTCGAGGAGGCCTCCGGCTGAGCAGCCCGCTCAGCGCGCAGGGAGCAGCATGGTGGAGACAGTGACCGTGCTCAGCAGCGTGCCGCCCTCGTCGTGCACATCGACCAGGTAGGTGGCCACCTGGCGCCCCCTGTGCCGGGCCGTGCAGCGGGCTGTCGCGGTGCCCTCCCGTGCGGAACGATGGTGGGTGGCGGCCACATTCGTGCCCACGGCCTGGGCGCCCTCGCCGTGCACCGCCCGCGCCTGCAGGGTCGCAGCCAGTGAGGCGATGGTCTCCGCCAGCGCGATGGTGGCACCGCCGTGCAGCAGGCCGGCCGGCTGGGTGTTGCCCGCCACGGGCATCGTCATGGTGCCGCCCTCGGGGCCCAGGTCGAGCACCTCCATCCCGCAGCGCTCCACCAGGGTGCCGGCCAGCAGCGCCGCGAGCTCCGGGGGCAGGGGGACTCGATCCGATGTCGTGGTCATGCGCTCAGCTTCCCACAGGGCCGGACCCGAAGCGTGGGAGACTGCTCCCCATGAGTGCGAGCGAGCAGCGGATCCTTCTCATCGACGGTCACGCGATGGCCTTCCGGGCGTTCTTCGCGCTGCCGGCGGACAGCTTCACCGACGGCCGCGGGCAGTCCACCAATGCCGTCTACGGCTTCACCCGCATGATCATCAACGTGGTCGCCTCCGAGCAGCCCACCCATGTGGCGGTCGCCTTCGACCTGCCCGGTGGCACGTTCCGCGACCGCATCTACGACCAGTACAAGGCCGGTCGCGAGGTCACCCCGCCGGAGTTCGAGGGGCAGATCGGCCTGATCCAGCAGGTGTTGGACGCCCTCGGTGTGCCGTGGTTCACCGTGGAGGACTACGAGGCCGACGACATCATCGCCACCCTCGCCACCCGTGCGGAGAAGGAGGGCGGCCAGGCGCTGATCGTCTCCTCGGACCGCGATGCGATCCAGCTGGTCGGTGAGCACGTCACGCTGCTGCAGCCCGTCAAGGGCGTCACCGAGCTGCGCCGGATGGACCCGGCGGCGGTGGAGGAGAAGTACGGCATCCCCCCGGAGCGCTACCCGGATCTGGCGGCCCTGGTGGGGGAGAGCGCCGACAACCTCCCCGGCGTTCCCGGAGTGGGCCCGAAGACCGCCGCGAAGTGGATCACCGCCTACGGCGACCTGCAGGGGATCCTTGCCCATGCGGAGGAGATCAAGGGCAAGGCCGGCCAGTCGCTGCGCGACAACGTCGAGGCCGTGGAGCGCAACCGGCGGATGAACGCCGCGGTGACGGACCTCGACCTGCCCCTGGACCCCGACCGCTATCTGCTGGGCCGCGGCGACGCCGTCGCCCTGAACGCCGTGTTCGACGAGCTCGCCTTCGGCCCCACCATCCGCCGCGACGTGCCCGCGTCCCTGCTGGCCGAGGGCGATGCCGCCTCCGCGGTGCCTGAGCGCCCCCTGCCCGCGCTGCAGAAGCCCACGGGGCAGCAGGTCGCCAAGGTGCTGGCGCGCGACTTCGCCGGTGGCGCGGCACTGGCTGTCGACGGCAGCTGGGACCTCGGCGAGGGGGATGCCGCGATGCTGGCCCTGGCCACCCCGGGGGCCCTGGCCGTGATCGACCTGGTGTCCCTGGACGACGAAGCCGAGCGAGCACTTGCCGGATGGCTCGCGGATCCGGCCGTCGCGAAGTGTGCGCACGACACCAAGCTCGCCACCCATCAGCTGCGCGGCCGGGGCCTGGAGGCGGCCGGGTGGAGCACGGACCTGGCGATCGCCGAGTTCCTGTGCCGTCCCGATCAGAGGCCCACCGATCTGGCGGGACTGACCCTGCGCCATCTGCAGGAGGACCTCCAGGTCACCTCGGCCGCCGCACAGCAGGAGCTGGACCTGGACCAGGAGGACTCCGGTGCGGACTCCCTGGCCCGCGCGGCGGACGCCGTGGACAGACTGGGCTCGCACCTGCGCACCGACCTCGAGCAGCACGCGGCCGTCTCGCTGCACGACGACCTCGAGCTTCCGCTGTCCCGCGTGATCGCGGTGATGGAGGCCACCGGCATCGCTGTGGACGACTCCGTGCTGGCCGATCTCGACTCCCAGCACGAGATCGAGCAGGAGCGGGTCGCGGAATCGGCCTACTCACACCTCGGTGGGGACCGCATCAACCTGGGCTCGCCCAAGCAGCTGCAGGAGGTGCTGTTCGAACGGCTGGGGATGCCCAGGACCCGCCGCACCAAGACAGGCTTCTCCACGGATGCGGAGTCCCTTGCCGATCTGCACGAGAAGACCCAGCACCCGTTCCTCACGGACCTGCTGGCGCACCGGGACGTGACCAAGATGCGCCAGATCATCGACACCCTGCGGCGCTTCATCTCCCCGGCCGGACGGATCCACACCACGTTCCACCAGAACATCGCGGCCACCGGGCGGCTGTCCTCGAACAACCCGAACCTGCAGAACATCCCCACCCGCACCGAGGAGGGGCGCCGCATCCGCTCGGCCTTCCGCCCCTCGGAGGGCTTCGAGTCGCTGATGACGGCGGACTACTCGCAGATCGAGATGCGCATCATGGCGCACCTGTCCGAGGACGAGGGACTGATCGAGGCCTTCCGCTCCGGGGAGGACCTGCACCGCTTCGTCGCCTCGCGAGTGTTCGACGTGGCACCGGAGGACGTCGACGCCCCGATGCGGTCCAAGACCAAGGCCGTGAGCTACGGCCTGGCCTACGGGCTGAGCGCCTTCGGCCTGGCCCGCCAGCTGCGGATCTCCCAGGCGGAGGCGACCGCCCTGCGCGACGGTTACTTCGAGCGCTTCGGAGGCGTGCGGGACTACCTGCGCGAGAGCGTCGAGAAGGCCCGGGCGATCGGATACACCGAGACCATCCTGGGCAGGCGTCGACCCCTGCCGGACCTGACCAGCGACAACCGCCAGCGCCGTGAGAACGCGGAGCGGGTGGCGCTGAACTCCCCGATCCAGGGCAGCGCCGCCGACATCATCAAACGGGCGATGCTGCGCGTGGACGAAGGGCTGCGCGAGGCGGGCCTGGACTCACGCGTGCTGCTCCAGGTGCACGACGAGCTGGTGCTCGATGTGGCTCCGGGCGAGGAGGAGCGGCTGCGGGAGATCATCACCGCCGGGATGGGCGGGGCGTACGAGTTGTCCGTCCCCCTCGAGGTGGGCATCGGGGTGGGCCCGAACTGGCTGGCCGCTGCGCACTGAGCGGCCCGCGACGGGGACGAAGCTCACACCTGGCCGCACCGACCGGACCGGTCCCGCCCGTTCCAGCACGCCGCAGGGCTGGTAGGCTTGTCCAGGTCTGTGCTCAGTCGTGCCCGTCTGCCGTCCCGGACTCCACGGGGATCCATGGAGCCCGCACGAAGACCGTGGCTACGACTGAACCACGGATCGGCCCACGGGCCGAGCATGCCCCTGACCCTACTCATTTCCTGTCCCGACGGAGTTCTCGACTACATGACCGACACCACCACCCCCCAGATCGCCATCAACGACATCGGTAGCGCCGACGACCTCATGGCCGCCATCGATTCGACCATCAAGTACTTCAACGATGGCGACATCGTCGAGGGCACCGTGGTGAAGGTGGATCACGACGAGGTCCTGCTGGACATCGGCTACAAGACCGAGGGCGTCATCCCCTCGCGCGAGCTGTCCATCAAGCACGACGTCGATCCCGGCGAGGTCGTCGGCGTCGGCGACGAGATCGAGGCCCTGGTCCTCCAGAAGGAGGACAAGGAAGGCCGTCTGATCCTGTCCAAGAAGCGCGCCCAGTACGAGCGCGCCTGGGGCACGATCGAGCAGATCAAGGAGGACGAGGGCGTCGTCACCGGCCACGTCATCGAGGTGGTCAAGGGCGGCCTCATCGTCGACATCGGCCTGCGCGGCTTCCTCCCGGCCTCCCTCGTGGAGATGCGCCGCGTGCGCGACCTGCAGCCCTACGTCGGCCAGGAGATCGAGGCCAAGATCATCGAGCTGGACAAGAACCGCAACAACGTGGTGCTCTCCCGCCGCGCGTACCTGGAGGAGACCCAGTCCGCGGTCCGCTCCGACTTCCTGCAGACCCTGCAGAAGTCCCAGGTGCGCGAGGGCGTCGTCTCCTCGATCGTCAACTTCGGTGCCTTCGTGGACCTGGGCGGCGTCGACGGCCTGGTGCACGTCTCGGAGCTGTCCTGGAAGCACATCGACCACCCCTCCGAGGTCGTCGAGGTGGGCCAGAAGGTCAAGGTCGAGGTCCTGGACGTCGACATGGACCGCGAGCGTGTCTCCCTGTCGCTGAAGGCGACCCAGGAGGACCCGTGGCAGCTGTTCGCGCGCACCCACGCGATCGGCGAGGTCGTGCCGGGCAAGGTCACCAAGCTAGTGCCCTTCGGTGCGTTCGTTCGCGTGGAGGACGGCATCGAGGGCCTGGTGCACATCTCCGAGCTGGCCCAGCGCCACGTGGACCTGCCCGAGCAGGTCGTCACCGTCGACCAGGACGTCTTCGTCAAGGTCATCGACATCGACCTCGAGCGTCGCCGGATCTCCCTGTCCCTCAAGCAGGCCAACGAGGGTGTGGACCCCGAGGGTGACGACACCACCTTCGACCCGGCCCTGTACGGCATGGCCGCCGAGTACGACGAGAACGGCGAGTACAAGTACCCCGAGGGCTTCGACCCGGAGACCAACGAGTGGCTCGAGGGCTACGACAGCCAGCGCGAGGAGTGGGAGGCCCAGTACGCGGCCGCCTACGAGCGCTGGACCGCTCACAAGACCCAGGTCGCCGAGGCCATCAAGGCCGACGAGGAGTCCGCGAACGCTCCGGCTGCCGCCTCCACCTCGTCCTCCTCGGAGTCCGCTCCGGCGAGCCAGTCCTCCTACCAGTCCTCCTCCTCCGACGAGGGCACCCTGGCCTCCGACGAGGCCCTGGCCGCTCTGCGCGCCAAGCTCACCGGCAACTGATCGCCGGCTGATCACAGCAGTGCGACGGGGCGTCACCTTCGGGTGGCGCCCCGTCGTCGTGCGTGTGGAGGATCCACCCGCGCGGGGCTGGTGCGGTGCTGGTCTGGGGCGGGGCTGGGGCGCGAGCGCGATCGGTGCGAGACTGGATCCATGACCAATGCACTCGAGGAACGTCCCATCCACTCCTGGCTCACCGACATGGACGGCGTGCTGGTGCACGAGGATGAGGCCCTGCCCGGCGCCGCCGAGTTCATCTCCGAGCTGGCGCGCTGCGGGCGCCGCTTCCTGGTGCTCACCAACAACTCGATGTTCACCCCGCGGGACCTGCGGGCGAGGCTGGCCCGCTCGGGGATCGACCTGGAGGAGGACGCGCTGTGGACCAGTGCGCTGGCCACGGCGCGGTTCCTGTCCGAGCAGTCCCCGGGCGGCAGCGCTTACGTGATCGGCGAGGCCGGCCTCACCAGCGCGATGCACGATGAGGGGTTCATCCTCTCGGATGTTGACGTGGAGTTCGTGGTGCTGGGGGAGACCCGCACCTACTCCTTCGAGGCCATCACCCGCGCGATCCGCCTGGTGGGCGAGGGCGCGAAGTTCATCGCCACCAATCCTGACGTGACCGGCCCCAGCCCCGCTGGCCCGCTGCCGGCCACCGGGGCCGTGGCCGCCATGATCACCGCGGCCACCGGCATCGAGCCGTACTACGTCGGCAAGCCGAACCCGCTGATGATGCGCACTGCGCTGAACCGCATCGAGGCGCACTCCGAGACGACGGTGATGATCGGCGACCGCATGGACACCGACGTGAAGTCCGGCCTCGAGGCCGGCTTGCGCTCCATCCTGGTGCTCACCGGTTCCACCCGGGCCGAGGCGATCACCAGCTTCCCGTACCGGCCCACCGCCGTGCTCCCCTCCATCGAGCAGGTGGTGCCGCTGGTGGAGCAGATGTCTCCCAGCAGGGCGCAGGAGCTCGGGGAGGACTGACCCGGCGGTCCACCGGGAACGAGCACGGCGCACCACGGAGCGGACCCCCGGTCCCACCGCCGGTCAGACGTGGAAGAATCGCCTCCATGCTGCGTTGGCTCACCGCCGGGGAATCCCACGGCCCCTCCCTCATTGCCCTGCTCGACGGCGTCCCCGCCGGGATCGAGCTGACCACCCAGGACCTGCGGGACGCCCTGGCCCGGCGCCGCCTCGGCCACGGCCGCGGGTCCCGCCAGAAGTTCGAGCAGGACGCCCTGACCGTGCACGGCGGGATCCGGCACGGGCTCACCCTCGGATCCCCCCTGGCGGTGGAGATCGGCAACTCGGAGTGGCCCAAATGGGAGAAGGTGATGAGCGCCGATCCCGTGGCCCGGGAGGACCTGCTGATCGACGCCGGCACCGGGGACGAGCGAGAGATCGCACGCAACAAGCCGCTGACCCGCCCCCGCCCCGGCCATGCCGACCTCGCCGGGATGCTCAAGTACGGCTTCACCGAGGCCAGGCCCGTGCTGGAGCGCGCCAGCGCCCGGGAGACCGCGGCCCGGGTGGTGGCCGGGCGGGTCGCCGCCGCGCTGCTGGAGCAGGCGGCCGGGATCCGCCTGGTCTCCCACACCCTGTCCGTCGGCCCCGTGCGCGTGCCCGAGGACGCACCACTGCCCACCCCGGACGACGTCGAGGCGCTGGATGCCGATCCGCTGCGCTGCCACCACCCCGCCACCTCGACGGCCATGGTCGCCGAGGTCGATGCGGCCAAGTCGGAGGGGGACACCCTGGGCGGTGTGGTCGAGGTGCTCGCCTACGGGGTGCCCGTGGGGCTGGGCTCGCACACCCAGTGGGACCGGCGGCTCGACGGCCGCCTGGCCCAGGCGATCATGTCCATCCAGGCGATGAAGGGGGTGGAGATCGGTGACGGGTTCGCCACCGCCGCCCGCCGGGGCTCCGCTGCGCACGACGAGATCCTGGCAGGCTCCGGAAAGGACGCCGCCGGGGGCATCCATCGCGGCTCCAACCGCGCCGGCGGCCTCGAGGGCGGCATCAGCAACGGCCAGGTGATCCGAGTGCGGGGGGCGCTCAAGCCCATCTCCACCGTTCCCCGGGCACTGCGCACCTTGGACGTCGCCACCGGCGAACAGGCCACCGCCAACCACCAGCGCTCCGACGTCTGCGCGGTGGCCCCCGCGGCCGTCATCGCCGAGGCCGTGGTGGCCCTCACCCTGGCCGATGCGCTGCTGGAGAAGACCGGTGGGGACAGCATCGCCGAGATCCGCGCCCATCTCGAGGGCACCGACGAGCTGCAGGCGGTGCTCGCTCAGCCGCGCGAAGGGGCGCGGTGAGCCCCACCGCGCTCACCGCCGTGCTGATCGGGCCGATGGCTGCCGGGAAGACGGCCGTGGGCCGCGAACTCGCGCGTCGGCTGGGCGAGCCCTTCGCCGACCTCGACGCCCTGATCGTGCAGGAGGCCGGCAAACCGATCCCGCAGATCTTCGCCGAGGACGGCGAGGATCACTTCCGCGACCTGGAGGCACAGCTGCTGGCGGTGGCCCTCTCCACCCGCACCGGGGTGCTGGCCCTGGGCGGCGGGGCCCCGATACGACCGGAATCGGCGGCACTGCTGCGGGGCTGCCCGGTGGTGCTGCTGCAGGTCGACGAGCAGATCGTGCAGGCGCGGCTCCGTCGCGCACAGGACAGGCCGCTGCTCAGCGGCGAGGACCCGCTGCGCCGCTGGCGCGAGATCAGCGAGCGCCGCATGCCGCACTACCGCGACCTGGCATGCTGGACCGTCGACTCCGACGGCAGCCCGCCGGCGGCCGTCGCCCGCCGCATCCATGACCTGATCCTCGAACGCGAAGCGAAGGTGAGTCCGTGAGCTCCACGACCATTCCCGTCACCACCCCGAGCGGCGGGTATGACGTCACCATCGGGCGCGGCCTGCTGCGGGAGGTCCCGGCCCATGTTCCCGAGCGGGTGCGACGCATCGTGGTGGTGCACCAGCCCAGCCTGCGCACCGTGGCCGAGGAGCTGCGGGAGGCGCTGTCCACGGGCGCCCGGCAGGCGTTCCTGGCCGAGGTGCCCGACGGTGAGGAGGCCAAGACGGCCCAGGTGGCCGGGTTCCTGTGGCAGGTGTGCGGGCAGGCCGAGATCGGCCGCACCGACCTGATCGTCGGTCTCGGCGGCGGCGCCGCCACGGACCTGGCCGGCTTCGTGGCCGCCACCTGGCTGCGCGGCGTGGACGTGCTGCAGATCCCCACCACGGTCGCAGCCATGGTGGATGCCGCCGTGGGCGGCAAGACCGGGATCAACACCGCCGAGGGCAAGAACCTGGTGGGTGCCTTCCACCCGCCGATCGCGGTGGTCGCGGATCTCGACGTGCTGGCGGGACTGGGCGCGAACGACGTCGCCGCAGGCCTGGCCGAGGTGGTCAAGGCCGGCTTCATCGAGGACCAGCGGATCCTGGAGATCGTGGAGAAGGACCCGGCCGCATGCCTGGACATCGCCTCGGATGCGTTCCGGGAGATCGTGGAGCGATCCATCCGGGTCAAGGCACGGGTGGTCTCCGCCGATCTGCGTGAAGCGGGGGAGCGAGAGATCCTCAACTACGGGCACACCCTCGCCCATGCCATCGAGCGCAATGAGCGCTACCAGTGGCGCCACGGTGCAGCCGTGGCCGTGGGCATGATGTTCGCCGCCGAGCTGTCCCACCTGGCCGGCAAGCTCTCCGAGGCCGAGGTGGACCGCCACCGGGACGTCCTCACCTCGCTCGGCCTGCCGATCACCTACCGGGGCCGGCAGTGGCCCAAGCTGGAGGACTCCATCAAGCGCGACAAGAAGACCCGTGCCGGCCTGCTGCGCTTCGTGGTGCTGGATCGGATCGGCCGCCCCTCCCGCCTGGAGGGACCGGACCCTGCCCTGCTGCTGTCCGCCTACGCCGCCATCACCCAGGACTGACCATGGGGGCGACGGTGACCGTGCGGGGGGTGGAGCTCGGGGCAGGCCGCCCCGAGATCATCGTCCCGCTCACGGGGGCGCAGGAGCAGGCGGTCCTCGATCAAGCGGCCGCCGCCGCAGGCACCGTTGCACGGATCCTGGAATGGCGCACCGACCTGTACGCGCCGCGCTCGGGGACCATCGAGCACCGGGACGCGGTACGGGCCCTGCTGCCCCAGCTGCGGGAGAGGATCGGTGAGGAGCGCTGCCTGCTGGTCACCCTGCGCACCGCCGCGGAGGGCGGGGGGCGTGTGCTGACCGATCACGAGCTGGGGGACCTGCTGGAGGCGGTGGTCTCCACCGGGCATGCGGACATGGTGGACGTGGAGACGTCGCGGGATCCCGAGGTGGTGCAGCGGGTGGTGAGGGCAGCGCAGCAGCACGGCGCGGTCGTCGTGGGCTCCTTCCACGACTTCGGGGCCACACCCGGCGAGGACGAGCTGGTGGCGCTGCTGCAGGCTCAGCGACGCATGGGCGTCGACGTGCCCAAGGTGGCCGTCATGCCGCAGCACCCGCAGGACGTGCTGCACCTGCTGGCGGCGAGCACCCGGGTCGCGGCCGCGCAGGAGGGGCCCCACATCGCGATCAGCATGGGGTCGCTGGGCACGGTCAGCCGCGTGGCCGCGGAGGTGTTCGGCTCGGCCGCGACGTTCGCGACGGCCGGGGAGGCCTCGGCCCCCGGCCAGCTCGCGGTCGATGACGTGGAGCGGATGCTGGAGCTGCTGCGTCCCTGAGAGCGGACCCGGGTCTCAGTGCCCGATGGGGTCGGGGATCTCCTCGCCGTCCTGGCCCTTCCGCACCCAGGCGCCCTCCTCGGCCTGCATCTCCTCGTCGACCTTCTCCTCGATCCTCTCGTCCACCTTCTCCTCGACCTGCTCCTTGATCTCCTGGTCGACGGGGGTGTCCTCCACCGCCTCAGGGATCAGATCGGGGCCCTCCTCCCCGAGGATCCGGGTGGCGTACTCCTCGGCGCTCTCCTCGTAGTTGGAATCAGCCGCGAGATCGTCCTCGTTCGCATCCACGATGGAGATCGCCCCGGTCTCCTTGGCCACCTTCGCGCGCTCGGCCCGACGGATCCTGCGCACCATGGACTTCAGCTGGGTGGCGGACATGGTGACCTCCCACTCGCTGTGAGCGGGCAGAGTCCAGCGGCGCCAGGCGGCCAGCATCGCCAGAGCGGAGCCGGCGGCCGCCGCGACCACCACCCAGACGGCGTCGAGGCCGAGAGCCACCACCGCCCAGGTCAGCACCGCCGTCACCACGGCACCGGTGGCGTACAGCGGCCCGCCGCCGAAGACGGCCGGGATGCGGCCCACCAGGACATCGCGCATGATGCCGCCACCGGTGGCACTGGTGAGCCCCAGCAGGATCGCCGGGAGCACGTCCAGCCCGTAGCCCAGGGACTTCGCGGTGCCCGTGGCCGCCCACAGTCCCATGGCGGTGATGTCCATTCCCGTGACGATGCGGCGCCACCAGGCGCGCTCGGAGTTCACCACGAAGGCGAAGGCGGAGCCGGCCAGGGCGCAGGTGAGGTACCAGGGGCCGGAGAACGCGGCGGGCACCCCGTAGTCGAGGATCAGGTCGCGAACGAGGCCACCGCCCAGCCCCGCGATGATCCCGATGATCGCGAAGCCCATGGCGTCGAAGTTGAGCCGGGCCGCCAGACCACCGGCGGCCACGCCCATCACGAACACGCCCAGCAGGTCCAGGGCGCGCAGCACGTCGTTGGTGATCAGCAGTTCGAGCGGGTCCACGTGATGACGGTAATGCTGATCCCGCGGTGATGGCCGTGCTGCGCGCCTGCACGTGGCGAAGGTGACGCCCCATCGGCGCGAGTGCCCGTAGCATCGGGGGATGAGCAGTGTTCAGCGACCGCTCCTGCGCATCGGGCTGACCGGTGGTATCGGCTCCGGGAAGTCCACGGTGGCGCGCATCTGGCGCGAGACCGGGCACACGGTGATCGATCTCGATGCGCACTCACGGGCCGTGCTGGATGTGCCCGGCGCCGGTGTGGAGGAGGCCGTGGCGCGCTTCGGGGAGGAGTACCGGGCGCCCGACGGCACCATCGACCGCTCTGCCCTGGCCACCCTGGTGTTCGCCGATGCCCGGGCGCGAGCGGATCTCGAGGCGATCGTGCTGGGGCGGGTCGACGCGGCGGTGCGTGCCGAGGAGGAGGCCGCTCGCGCGGCGGGCGCGGCGCTGGTGGTGCACGACAACCCCCTGCTGCTGGAGAAGCATCGCGAGGGCGAGTACGACGCGGTGGCCGGGGTGATCGCCCGTCACCGCGACCGCATCGACCGAGTGGTGCGCGACCGCGGCCGTGATCGCGGCTACGTCGAGTCGGTGATGGCCGCCCAGGCGACCGATCTGGAGCGGATCCATCGCTGCCACCTGCTGATCCTCAACAACGCCGGGTTCCAGGAGCTGCGGGAGCGGTCACTGAGGGTGTTCGAACGTGCGCGCATGATCGCGCTGGCGCGGGGGTCGAGCACCGGTGCGCGCAACGGCACAGGGCGGTTCGTCAGCACCGCGACGTAGCATCGACGCATGCGTCCTGTCACCGATCTGGTCCGCGCCGAGCACCCCTTCGAGGTCGTCTCGGACTACACGCCCTCCGGCGATCAGCCGCAGGCCATCAAGGAGCTCACCGAGCGGATCAACCGCGGCGAGCAGGACGTGGTGCTGCTGGGCGCCACCGGCACCGGCAAGAGCGCCACCACCGCCTGGCTGATCGAGCAGCTGCAGCGGCCCACCCTGGTGATGGCCCACAACAAGACCCTCGCCGCCCAGCTGGCCAGCGAGTTCCGCGAGCTGCTGCCCCACAACGCGGTGGAGTACTTCGTCTCGTACTACGACTACTACCAGCCCGAGGCGTACGTCCCGCAGTCGGACACCTACATCGAGAAGGACTCCTCCATCAACGCGGAGGTGGAGCGATTGCGGCACAGCGCCACCAACTCCCTGCTCACCCGGCGCGACGTGGTGGTGGTCTCCTCGGTGTCCTGCATCTACGGCCTGGGCACCCCCCAGGAGTACGTGGACCGCATGGTGCGGCTCTCCCGCGGGGACGCCCTGGACCGTGACGAGCTGCTGCGCCGCTTCGTGGACATGCAGTACGACCGCAACGATGTGGCCTTCGAGCGCGGCACCTTCCGGGTGCGCGGCGACACGGTCGAGATCATCCCCATGTACGAGGAGCTCGCGCTGCGCATCGAGTTCTTCGGCGACGAGATCGACGCCCTGTACACGCTGCACCCCATGACCGGTGAGGTGATCCGCGAGGAGGATCAGATCCACGTGTTCCCGGCCTCCCACTACGTGGCCGGTCCCGAGCGTCTGGCCCGCGCGATCGACTCGATCGAGGTGGAGCTGGGAGAGCGACTGGAGGAGCTCGAGGGCCAGCAGAAGCTGCTGGAGGCGCAGCGCCTGCGGATGCGCACCGGCCACGATCTGGAGATGCTGCGGCAGACGGGCAGCACCAACGGCGTGGAGAACTACTCCCGCCACCTGGACGGCCGCGGCCCGGGCACGCCGCCCAACACGCTGCTGGACTACTTCCCCGAGGACTTCCTGCTGGTGGTCGACGAATCCCACGTGACGATCCCGCAGATCGGCGCCATGTTCGAGGGGGACCGCTCCCGCAAGCGCACCCTGGTGGACTTCGGGTTCCGCCTGCCCAGCGCCCTGGACAACCGGCCCCTCACCTTCGGCGAGTTCACCGAGCGCACCGGGCAGACGGTCTACCTCTCCGCCACTCCCGCGGACTACGAGCTGGAGCGGTCGCACGGCGTGGTCGAGCAGATCATCCGCCCTACCGGCCTGGTCGACCCCGAGGTGATCGTCAAGCCCGTGAAGGGACAGATCGACGATCTGCGCGAGGAGATCGAGAAGCGGGTCGCCGCCGATGAGCGCGTCCTGGTCACCACCCTGACCAAGCGCATGGCCGAGGACCTCACCGACTACCTGCTGGAGAACGGCGTGCGGGTGCAGTACCTGCACTCCGACGTGGAGACCCTGCGTCGCGTGGAGCTGCTGCGGTCCCTGCGCAAGGGCGAGTTCGACGTGCTGGTGGGCATCAACCTGCTGCGCGAGGGCCTGGACCTGCCCGAGGTGTCGCTGGTGTCGATCCTCGACGCCGACAAGGAGGGCTTCCTGCGCTCGCGCACCTCGCTGATCCAGACCATCGGCCGTGCCGCCCGCAACGTCTCCGGGCAGGTGCACATGTACGCGGACACCGTCACCGAGTCGATGCAGTCGGCGATCGACGAGACCAACCGTCGCCGTGAGAAGCAGATCGCGTACAACACCGAGCACGGCATCGACCCCACCCCGCTGCGCAAGCGCATCGCGGACGTCACCGACATGCTGGCCCGGGAGGACATCGACACCGACACCCTGATGTCCACCGACTACCGCTCCGGCAAGGAGCGGGTGGCCCGGGACCGTGCCCGTGCCAATGCGATCGACGCGGTCAGCGGCCGCACCGTGGACCTGGGAGACGACCCGGTGGGTGCGCTCACCGGCATGATCGACGAGATCACCGCCCAGATGCACCAGGCCGCGGAGTCGCTGCAGTTCGAGGTCGCCGCTCGCCTGCGCGACGAGGTGCAGGAGCTGAAGAAGGAGCTGCGGCGCGTGCAGCGCTCCTCCTGACCGCTCACTTCTCCGCGGAGCGCTCGGTGATCGCGAGGTCCAGCGGGAAGTCGATGCCGCTGCCGGGGAACAGCAGGCGCCCGGCGGCGTCGGCCGCGTCCTGGATCGCCCGGGCGGCCTGCTCGGCCTGGTCGGCAGGAGCGTGCACGATCACCTCGTCGTGCAGGAAGAACGCCAGGTGCGCGCGGCGCGCGAACACGGGACCCGATGCGCGCGCCGCCTGCTGCTCGGGCACCTCCTCGAAGCGGGACAGGGCCAGTCGCAGCCCGGCCATCCAGCTCAGTGCCCATTCCGCAGCGGTGCCCTGCACCACGAAGTTGCGGGTGAAGCGTCCCCGATCGCGGGCCGATCTCCGAGCACGCTCCTGTTCGGCAGTCGAGGCGTCGGGCAGGTTCGCGGCCTGCTGTGCCGAGGTCCACGCGGCATCGGCCGGGAGAGAGGAGCGGCCCAGCCAGGTCGATACCGTGCCCCCGGCCTCGCCCAGCCGAGCGGCGTCGTCCACCAGGGCCATCGCCCGCGGGAACGTGCGCCGCAGTCGCGGAACGATCCGGCCGCTGTCCCCGGTGGTGCCGCCGTAGAGCGCACCGAGCACGCCGACCTTGGCCTCCTGGCGGGTGGCCACCACGCCCGCGGCGACGATCCCCGCGTACAGGTCGGTGCCTGCTCCGGCCCGGATCATCGCCTGGTCACCGGCCATCGCGGCGAGCACCCGCGGCTCCAGCTGCGAGACGTCGGCACTGACCAGGCGCCACCCGGGGTCGGCGCGCAGCGCGGGTCGCAGCTGACGGGGGATCTGCAGCGCGCCACCGCCGCTGGAGGCCCACCGGCCCGTGACCACGCCCCCGGGGACGTACACCGGCCGATACCGGCCCTCGTGCACCCACTCCTCCATCCAGGCCCAGCCGTTGGCGGTGAGCAGGCGGTGCATCTTCTTGTACCGCAGCAGCGGTTCGATCGCGGGGTGCTCGTGCTCGGCCAGCTCCCAGCGGGAGGTGGAGCGCACGTCGATCCCGGCGCGGTGCAGGGCACGCAGCAGCCGCGGCGGGGAGTCGATGCTGAGCAGCGGATCGCCGAGGGCCTCGCGCACCTGGGCGGCCGCCTCGGCCATCAGCGCCGGGGTGTGACCGGGGCGGGGGCGGGGTCCGAGGTCGCTGCTGAGGATCCGGTCGTGCTCCTGGACATCCCAGGGGATGCCCGCGGCCTGCAGCTCTGCGGCGATCACGGCGCCGGCGGACTCGGCCGCCACCAGCAGGCGCAGCCGAGCCGGATCGCGGGCCTCGTCGATCGCCCGTTGCTGTCTCGCGAACTCCTCCAGCACCGCGTCGATGTCCTGGGGGACGCCGGCCCGCGGGGAGGCCGAGGCGTCGAGATCGAACAACGCGGGGCCTCCGGCCGGTCGCTCCGAGGGCGGCTCGACCGGTACGTCCCAGTCCTGTGCCGCGCGGATCGGCCCGGGATCCGTGACCTGGCGGGAGTGGCGGAGGATCGTATGCACCAGGCGGAGATCATGGCAGCGCTCCACCCGGATCCCGGCGGCGAGCAGCTGCGGGTACCACGCGGCGGCATCGGCCCACACCCAGCGCGGTGGCGAGGCCCCGTCACGGCGGGCGGCGCCCTCCTGCTGCGCCACCAGCTCCGGGAGCTGTGCGGCATCGAGCTGCGTGGTGCTGATGGGGCTGCCGTCGGCCGTGAGCTCCACCAGGGCGAGGCGGCCGTTCGGCGACCCTCCCAGCACGCACCAGCGCGCGGCAGCGCTGCGCGGGGGTGGAGGAGGTCGGTCCGTTCGCATCCCACCCCCGTCCTCTCGGCTCGGGAACCACAGTACTGACATCCGGGACCTCCGACCTCTGGCGGCCGGCCACGCACCGGGAATACGCTGACATCACCGCCTTGTAAATTGCTTAACAACGGAGGTCCTCCCCATGCCCACCACCATCTTCACCAGCCCCTCGACGTACGTGCAGGGACCCGGCGTGCTCGAGGAGCTCGGCACCCATCTGGCCCCGCTCGGCGCAAACCCCTTGATCGTGGCCGACGACACCGTGTGGGAGCTGGTCGGCGAGTCCGTCAGCGCCGGACTTAAGGCCGCCGACATCGCCTTCGAGCGCGTGGGCTTCGGTCGTTACGCCACCCCCGAGGCCGTGGACTCCCTGGTGGAGAAGATCCGCTCCGGCAGCCACGGAGTGATCGTGGGCCTGGGCGGCGGCTCGGCCATCGACGCCGCCAAGGCCGCCGGTCACCTGGCCGACATCCGCTGGGCGTCCGTCCCCACCGCCGCCTCCTCCGATGCTCCCACCTCGGCCCTCTCGGTGATCTACACCGAGGACGGCGAGTTCCTGGAGTACCGCTTCTTCCCCCGCAACCCCGACCTGGTGCTGATCGACACCGCGGTGGTCGCGAACGCCCCGGTGCGCTTCCTGGTGGGCGGCATCGGTGACGCCCTGGCCACCTGGATCGAGGCTCGCGCCACCGCGCGAGGACGCAGCGACACCATGGCCGGTGCACGCCCCACCCGTTCGGCGACCGCACTGGCGCACCTGGCCTGGGAGCTGCTGCACGAGAACGCACTGGCCGCCATCGATGCCGTCGAGGCGAAGGCCGTCACCCCCGCCCTGGAGGCCACCGTGGAGGCCTGCACCCTGCTGTCCGGGCTGGGCTTCGAGTCCGGGGGCCTCGCCGCGGCCCATGCGATCCACAACGCCCTGACCGCCGCCCCGCAGACCCACGGCCTCACCCACGGGGAGAAGGTCAACCTGGGCACCACGGTGCAGCTCATCCTGGAGGGAGCCGAGCGCGAGGAGATCGAGGACTTCATCGAGTTCAGCACCCTGGTGGGCCTGCCCACCACCCTCACCGAGGTGGGCCTGACGCTGGAGGACGAGAAGGAGCTGCGCGCCGTCTCCGAGGCGGCGGTGGTGGAGGGCGAGACCATCCACGCGATGCCCTTCGAGGTGACCGCGGAGATGGTGTACACGGCACTGCGCGCGGCCGAGCAGCTCTCCCGTCGGGTGCGGGCCCGGCGCGGACTGCCGGAGCCGGAGCTGCACACCGCGCACTGAGCGCGCGAGACCGACCGATCGCCTAGCGGCCCCCGCGCAGACCCGGGGGCCGCTGCGGCGCCCGACGACGCACCGCCACCCCCACCATCATCGCGAGGACGGCCAGCGCGGTCGCCGCCGCGAGCACCGCACCGTAGGGAGCGGGAGAGGTCTCGCCGTGCCGCTGCAGCAGCAGCTGGAAGGCCACACCCGTCAGGGCCAGCATCACCGCCTGCGCGAGCGCCTCCGCCATCTGCAGCGCGGCGGAGTTGCGACCCTGCCGGGAGGCATGGGAGCGGCGCATGGTGAGGATCGAGGTGGAGGTGTAGGAAAGGCCCATGCCCAGCCCGGTCGGGCACCAGGTCAGCCCGGCCAGCCAGGGGGAGTGGTGCGTGAGCAGCACTGCCGCGGTCGCGGCCGTGCCCACCGCCATCGCCGCGGCCCCCGCGGAGATGCGCACCCGTTCGGGCAGCATCTCCCGGCCCGCCATCCACGAACCGGCGAACCAGGTAATGGTGGTGACGGTGAGGATCAGGCCGGCGTGGGCCGCGCTCATCCCGTACCGCGCCACCAGCTGCAGAGGCAGGTACACCTCAGCCAGCACGAACGAGGCCGCCAGCACGCCGCGCGCCAGCACCAGGCGCCCCACCCGGTCCGGGGACAGCAGCACGGTGCGCGGCAGCAGGCGCGGCACGGCGACGACCACGACGGCGACGGCCACCGCCAGCAGTGCCACGGTCACGGGGGAGAGCGAGCCGTCGGCCTGCTCGCCGATCACCGACAGCGCGGCCACCCCCAGGGCTGCAGCGCAGGCCGCCAGCACCGGGGGCCGAGGTGCGCGCGAGGTCGCACCGTCGTCGGCCGAGGCATCACCGGGCACGGAGGCCGCGCCCGTCGGGTCCTGCAGCAGCAGCCTCGCCGGCACCACCAGCAGCGGCACCGCCAGGAACACGATCCTCCAGCCCATGGTCTCGGTGACCCACCCCGCCAGCGCCGGTCCCACCAGCCCCGGCACCACCCACGCTGCCGAGAGCACGGTGAACATCCGCGGCTGCAGGTGCGGCGGGTACAGCCGGGCGATCAGCACGTACAGGGACACTGTCACGAGCCCCATGCCCAGGCCCTGCAGGCCCCGCCCGGCCACCAGCACCGGCATCGACGGGGCCAGCCCCACCATCAACAGAGCGGCGCAGAACACCACCAGCCCCGCCGTCATCACCCGCATCGGGCCCTGACGGTCGTTCCAGGTGCCGGCCACCACGATGCTCACCAGGCTGGTGGCCAGTGGGGCTGCGAACACCAGGGGGTACAGCGAGAGGCCGCCCAGCTCCTCCGCCGCTCGCGGCATCACCGTGGAGACGGCGAGGGCCTCGAAGGCCACCAGGAAGGGCAGGGCGGCCAGCGCCACCGTGGAGCGGCGATGCGCGGGAGCGAACAGTGAGGGCCGATCGGCACCCGGCCGGGGAGGAGGCGGGCTCACCAGCCCCGCTCGCGCCACTCGGGCAGCTGCGGCCGTTCCTCGCCCAGGGTGGTGTCGTCCCCGTGGCCCGGGTACACCCAGGTGTCGTCGCCGAGGCGGTCGAAGATGCGCTCCTCGACGTCGTCCAGGAGCTGCTGGAACCTCTCGCTGTCGCCCTGGGTGGCACCGACGCCGCCGGGGAACAGGGAGTCACCGGTGAACAGATGGTCGCCGTCCTCCTCGCCCCGCCACAGCAGTGCCACCGAGCCCGGGGTGTGGCCGCGCAGGGCGATCACCTCGAGATCGTTGACGCCCACGCGGACCACGTCGCCGTGCCGCAGCAGGGTGGTGGTGGGGATGCGGATGTCGGGGGCGTCCTCGGCGCCTGCGGCGGTGCGGGCACCGGTGGCGCCCACCATCGCGGCCAGGGCACCGACGTGGTCGTGGTGGCTGTGGGTGGTGACGATGGTGTCCAGGCGTGCGGTCGAGGACCCTTCGCGCACCAGCTCCAGCAGGCGCGGCGCATCCGCCGCGGCATCGATCAGCAGCTGGGCGCCGGAGACCCGGCACGTGAGCAGATACGCGTTGTTGTCCATCCCCCCCACCGAGGCCTTGCGGATGGTGAGCGTGGAGCAGAGGCGGGTGGCGGAGGGCCCGCCGGGCTCGACATGACCGTCGTACTCTCTCGTGTCCATGTCAGAAGTATCTCCGGTCGGCACCCCCTCGTGCGTCAGTGCCCGCTCGTAGGATGGGCCGGTGACTGAAACGCTGGTCGTCCGTGGTGCCCGTGAGCACAACCTGAAGAACATCGACATCGAGATCCCCCGCAATCAGCTGGTGGTGTTCTCGGGGCTGTCGGGGTCCGGGAAGAGCTCCCTGGCCTTCGACACCATCTTCGCCGAGGGGCAGCGCCGCTACGTCGAGTCGCTGTCCAGCTACGCCCGCCAGTTCCTGGGCCAGATGGACAAGCCCTCGGTGGACCTCATCGAGGGGCTCTCCCCGGCGGTGTCGATCGACCAGAAGTCCACCAACCGCAACCCCCGCTCCACGGTGGGCACCATCACCGAGGTGTACGACTACCTGCGCCTGCTGTTCTCCCGCACCGGGATCCAGCACTGTCCTGTGTGCGGCGAGGAGGTGCGCTCCAGCTCGGCCGAGCAGATCGTGGACACCCTCCTCGAGCAGGAGCCGGGCACCCGCTTCCAGCTGCTGGCTCCGGTGGTGCGGGGCCGCAAGGGCGAGCACATCGAGCTGCTCAGCGCACTGCGCTCCCAGGGGTACGCGCGCGCCCGCATCGACGGCGCGGTGCGGCGCCTGGACGAGGAGATCACCCTCGACCGCAAGCTCAAGCACACCATCGAGGTGGTGGTCGACCGCCTGGCGGCCAAGCCTGATGCCCGCCGCCGCCTGACCGATTCGGTGGAGACCGCCCTGCGCCTCGCCGAGGGACTGGTGATCGTGGACCTGGTGGACCTGCCGGAGGATGATCCGGGCCGCTCACGGCGGTTCTCCGAGAAGCGCTCCTGCCCCAACGACCACCCGCTGGCCATCGACGACATCGAGCCGCGGGCCTTCTCCTTCAACGCCCCCTACGGCGCCTGCCCCGAGTGCACGGGCCTGGGCTCCCGGCTCGAGGTGGATCCGGAGCTGGTGATCCCGGACGAGGACCTCACCCTCGCCGAGGGCGCCATCGCCCCCTGGACCATGGGCTCGTCCGATCACCATCAGGAGATGATGGCGGGGCTGGCGCAGGAGCTGTCCTTCTCGATGGACACCCCGTGGCGGGCCCTGCCGGAGCGGGCACGGGAGGCACTGCTGCACGGCAAGGACTACAAGGTCCACGTGAAGTACCGCAACCGCTTCGGTCGCGAGCGCACCTACGCCACCGGCTTCGAGGGCGTGATGCACTTCCTGACCCGCCGCCACGAGGACACCGACTCCGACTGGGCCAAGGACCGCTACGAGCAGTTCATGCGCGAGGTGCCCTGCCCGGCCTGCGACGGTGCGCGCCTGCGCCCGGAGATCCTCGCGGTCACCGTGGGCGGCAGGTCCATCGCCGAGGTGTGCGAGCTGTCCATCCGCGACGCCCACGAGTTCGTCTCCTCCCTCCAGCTCAGCGAGCGCGACATGACCGTGGCCGACGAGGTGCTGCGGGAGATCCGCGCGCGCCTGGGCTTCCTGCTGGACGTGGGCCTGGAGTACCTGTCGATGGCGCGGGCCGCCGGCACCCTCTCCGGCGGGGAGGCCCAGCGCATCCGCCTGGCCACCCAGATCGGCTCCGGGCTGGTGGGCGTGCTCTACGTGCTGGACGAGCCGTCGATCGGCCTGCACCAGCGCGACAACGAGCGCCTGATCGCCACCCTCACCCGCCTGCGGGACCTCGGCAACACCCTGATCGTGGTCGAGCACGACGAGGACACCCTCAACGCCGCGGACTGGGTGGTGGACATCGGCCCCCTGGCCGGTGAGCACGGTGGGCGGGTGGTCCACTCGGGCCCCGTCGCGGAGCTCAAGCGCAATCCCGACTCCCTCACCGGTCGCTACCTCTCCGGGCAGTTGGAGATCCCGCTGCCGCTGACCCGCAGACCGGTGGACAAGCAGCGCGCGGTGACCGTGGTGGGCCCCCGCGCCAACAACCTGCGCGGCACCGACGTCACGTTCCCGCTGGGCGTGCTGACAGCCGTCACCGGGGTCTCAGGCTCCGGCAAGTCCACCCTGGTCAACGACATCCTGTACGCGGTGATGGCCAAGGAGCTCAACCGCGCCCGGGTCGTGCCCGGCCGGCACAAGCGCGTCACGGGCCTGGAGCACCTGGACAAGGTGGTGCACGTGGACCAGTCGCCCATCGGCCGCACCCCCCGTTCCAATCCCGCCACCTACACCGGCGTGTGGGACCGGGTGCGCACCCTGTTCGCGCAGACCACCGAGGCGAAGGTGCGCGGCTACACCGCCGGGCGCTTCTCGTTCAACGTCAAGGGGGGACGCTGCGAGGCCTGCTCCGGCGACGGCACCCTGAAGATCGAGATGAACTTCCTGCCGGACGTGTACGTCCAGTGCGAGGTGTGCAAGGGCAAGCGGTACAACCGCGAGACCCTCGAGGTGCACTTCAAGGACAAGAACGTCGCAGAGGTGCTGGAGATGTCGATCGCCGATGCGCTGGAGTTCTTCGACGCCGTGCCCGCGATCCGCCGCCAGCTGCAGACCCTGGTGGACGTGGGGCTGGGGTACGTGCGCCTGGGGCAGTCCGCCACGACGCTCTCCGGCGGTGAGGCGCAGCGCGTCAAGCTCGCCTCCGAACTGCACAAGCGCTCCAACGGTCGCACCGCCTACGTGCTGGACGAGCCCACCACCGGCCTGCACTTCGAGGACGTTCGCAAACTGCTGGAGGTGCTGGGCGGGCTCGTGGACAAGGGCAACACGGTGATCGTGATCGAGCACAACCTCGACGTGATCAAGAGCGCCGACCACATCATCGACCTGGGCCCCGAGGGCGGCGCGGGCGGCGGCAGGATCGTCGCCACCGGCACCCCCGAGCAGGTGGCGAAGGTGAAGGGCTCCCACACCGGGCACTTCCTGGCCCCGATGCTCCAGGCGGGCCGCGCCGGCAGGAGCTGAGCATGGCCGATCCCGCCACCTACCGGCCCGCCACCGGGTCCATCCCCACCTCGCCGGGGGTGTACCGGTTCAGGGACGACGACGGCCGTGTGATCTACGTGGGCAAGGCGAAGAACCTGCGGCAGCGCCTGACCAACTACTTCCAGGACCTCGCGGTGCTGCACGAGCGCACGCGGCGCATGGTCACCACCGCCTCCTCCGTGGAGTGGACGGTGGTGGGCACCGAAGTGGAGGCCCTCACCCTGGAGTACACCTGGATCAAGGAGTTCGACCCGCGGTTCAACGTCAAGTTCCGCGACGACAAGTCCTACCCGTACCTGGTGGTGACCATGGGGGAGGAGGTGCCGCGGGTGCACATCACCCGCCGCACGCCCCGCAAGGGCGATCGCGTCTTCGGCCCGTACACGCAGGTGTGGGCGATCCGCGAGACCCTCGACCTGATGCTGCGGGTGTTCTCCATCCGATCGTGCAGCGCCGGGGTGTACCGGCGCGCCGAGCGCTCAGGGCGGCCCTGCCTGCTGGGCTTCATCGGCAAGTGCGCAGCGCCCTGCGTGGGCGAGATCTCCGTGGCCGAGCACCGGGAGCTGGCCGAGCAGTTCTGCGACTTCATGGCCGGCAACACCTCCACCTACACGCGGCGCATCCAGCGGCAGATGAAGGACGCGGCCGCGGCCATGGACTACGAGGCAGCGGCCGCCCTGCGGGACGACCTGATCGCCCTGGACAAGGTGATGGAGAAGAACTCGGTGGTGCTCTCCGACGCCACCGACGCCGACCTGGTGGGCATGGTGCAGGACGAGCTGGAGGCCTCCGTGCAGGTCTTCCACGTGCGCGGAGGCAGGATCCGGGGCCAGCGGGGCTGGATCGCCGAGATCCTCGACGACTCCAGCCCCGCCGATCTCATGGAGCGCGCCCTCACCACGCTCTACGCAGAGGCCACCGCCCCCCGGGAGGTGCTGGTCACCTCCGTCCCCGCCAACCAGGACCAGGTCCGGGCCCTGCTGGGAGCGCGCACCGAGATCCGAGTGCCCCGCCGCGGGGAGAAGAAGGACCTGCTGGCCACCGTCACCGCCAACGCCGAGGAGGCGCTGCGGCTGCACCGCCTGCGCCGCACCGGCGACCTCACCGCCCGCACCAAGGCCCTGGAGGACCTGGCCGAGGCGCTGGAGCTGGCAGAACCCCCGCTGCGCATCGAGTGCTTCGACATCTCCCACTCCCAGGGAACCAATGTGGTGGGCTCCATGGTGGTGTTCGAGGACGGCCTGCCCCGCAAGAGCGAGTACCGGCGGTTCTCCGTGACCGGCGCCGCCGCCCGGGACGACACCGCCTCCATGCACGATGTGCTCACCCGGCGGCTGAGGCACCACCTGGACCCGCCCGACCCGGAGTCCGAGGACGAGAAGCGCCGCTTCGCCTACCCGCCCTCGCTGATCCTGGTGGACGGCGGCCCCGCCCAGGTCGCCGCGGCCCAGCGCGTGCTCGACGAGCTCGGCATCACCGACATCGCCCTGGCCGGGATCGCCAAGCGTCTCGAGGAGATCTGGCTGCCCGGGGATGAGCACCCCGTGATCCTGCCGCGCACCAGCGAGGCCCTGTTCCTGGTGCAGCGCCTGCGGGACGAGGCGCACCGCTTCGCGATCTCCTACCACCGCTCGAAGCGGGGGCGCGCCATGCAGGCCAGCGCACTCGACGGCATTCCCGGTCTGGGGCCGGCACGTCGCCGCGCTCTGCTGGACCGCTTCGTGACCGTGAGGGCCATCCGCGAGGCCGAGGTCGAGCAGCTGCAGGAGGTCGCGGGGATCGGCCCGTCCCTCGCTGCACAGATCAGCAGCGCGCTACGATCCGATGAGCCCCAGGACGTGGCCGTGGACATGGCCACCGGTGAGATCATCGATGGCTGACCGCCCCGAGAACCCCCTCGAGCAGAAGGAGCAGCACGTGAGCACCGACGACGCGCCCACCGATGCCGCAGCGCCGGAGGCGGACCCGCCCGCCGCTGCGGGGGAGCGCCGCCCGAGCGGGGAGATCATCATCATCACCGGCCTGGCCGGCGCGGGCCGCGAGACCGCGGCGCACGCGCTCGAGGACCTCGGGTGGTACGTGGTCTACAACATCGTCCCGCAGCTGATCCCCACGCTGTACGAGCTGCAGGCCACGGCAGAGGGCCGCGACAACCGCTTCGCCGTCGTGGTGGACCCCCGCTCCGGGCCGTTCTTCGGCGAGCTCGCCGGCGTCGTCGCCCAGCTGCGCCGATCCGATGTGCGGCTGCGCCTGGTGTTCCTGACCGCCGATGAGGCCACCCTGGTGCGTCGGTTCGACTCCGTGCGCCGACCCCACCCGATGCAGGGGGAGGAGGGAGTGCTGGAGGGCATCCGACGCGAGCGCGAGCTGCTGGCCCCCTACCGGCGCACGGCCGACGTGGTCATCGACACCTCCCCGCTGAACGTCCACGAGCTCACCATGAAGATGCGCTCCACCTTCGGCACGCGGGCGGAGCAGCAGCTCACGGTGACGATGCTGTCCTTCGGCTTCAAGTACGGGATCCCCCTGGAGGCCGACCACGTCAGCGATGTCCGCTTCATCCCCAACCCCTACTGGGTGCCCGAGCTGAAGGCGCTGCGCGGCACCGACCGGGAGGTCTCCGAGTTCGTGCTCGGAGACGCCAACGCCGCCGAGTTCGTGGACCGCTACCTGGAGATGATCACCCCCGTGCTGCGCGGCTACACCACGGAGAACAAGCACTCCACCACACTGGCGATCGGCTGCACGGGCGGCAAGCACCGCTCGGTGGCGATCTCCGAGCGGATCGGTGAGGAGCTGCGGCGAGCGGGTCACGCCGTGCGCATCCGTCACCGGGATCTGGGGCGGGAATGAGCATCGCCCACCGCAAGGGCGGGGGCCGCCTGCGCACCGCCGACCGCTCCTCCAGCGCCCGCCGCGGGCGTCGTGACAGCCCCGACGAGCCGATGCGCGTGGTCGCGCTGGGCGGCGGGCACGGCCTGGCCTCCAACCTGCGTGCGCTGCGCCTGCTGGCCGACGAGATCACCGCCGTGGTCACCGTCGCCGACAACGGCGGCTCCTCCGGTCGCATCCGCAACGAGATCCCGGTGCTGCCCCCCGGGGATCTGCGGATGGCACTGGCCGCACTGTGCGAGGACTCCGACTGGGGCTCCATCTGGGGCGATGTCATCCAGCACCGCTTCTCCACCGAGGGTCAGCTCGACGGCCACTCCCTGGGGAACCTGATGATCGTGGCCCTGTGGCAGATCCTCGAGGACCCGATCGAGGGCCTGGACCAGATGGCAGAGCTGCTCGGCGCCCGCGGTCGCGTGCTCCCGATGGCGCTGGACCCCCTGGACATCGAGGCGGACGTGCGCGGCGCCGACGGCACGGTGCGCACCGTGGCCGGCCAATGGCAGGTCGCGACGGCGGAGGGCAAGGTCGAGGCGCTGCGCCTGGACCCGCCCCGTCCGAGGGTCCCCCAGGCCACGCTGGACGCCATCGAGCGCGCCGACTGGATCATCGTCGGCCCCGGCTCCTGGTACACCTCGGTGCTCCCGCACCTGATGATCCCCGAGATCGCCGAGGCCATCCGGGCCAGCGCGGCGCGGCGCTGCATCACGATGAACCTCTCGGTGGGACAGCAGGAGGCCGAGGGGATGACCAGCCAGAACCTGCTGGACGCCGTGCTGGAGCACGCGGCAGGCACCCGCTTCGATGCCCTGGTCGCCGATCCCACGGCACTGGAGGACGCCTCGGAGCTCGCCCAGGCCGCGCAGCGTCGAGGGCTCAGGGTGCTGCTGCGCCAGGTCAGCGTGGGGGACGGCTCCCCGAACCACGACCCGGTGCGGCTGGCCGCCGCGTACCGCGACCTCTTCGACGACGTGGTGGGGGATGTCACCGCCGACCCTGCCCCGATCACTGCCGCTCCGCCCGAGACGACCCCAGCACAGGAGGACACCGATGGCCCTGACCGCTGACGCCAAGGAGGAGCTGAGCCACCTGGAAGTGACCCGCCCCTCCGCACGCAAGGCCGAGGCGTCGGCGATGCTGCGCTTCGCCGGTGGCCTGCACCTGGTGGGCGGGCAGGTCGTGGTCGAGGCCGAGCTGGACTCCGCGGCCGTGGCGCGCAGGCTCCACGGCATCATCGCCGAGATGTACGGGCATCGTGCCGAACTGGCCGTGCTGGCCCCGTCCGGTATCCGCCGCAGCACCCGCTACATCGTGCGGGTCGAACGTGAGGGCGGGATGCTCGCCCGCCAGACCGGCCTGCTCGACGCGCGCGGCCGCCCCGTGCGGGGCATGCCACCGGCTGTCGTCGGGGGAGCCGCAGTCGATGCGGAGGCCGCCTGGCGCGGTGCTTTCCTGGCCCGGGGGTCCCTGACCGAGCCAGGCCGCTCCGCGGCACTGGAACTGTTCTGCCCGGGGCCCGAGGTGGCCCTGGCGATGGTGGGTGCAGCACGCAGGCTGGGGGTGGCAGCCAAGGCCCGCGAGGCCCGAGGCGGCGACCGAGTGGTCCTGCGCGACGGCGATGCGATCTCCGCCCTGCTCACCCGGATGGGAGCCCACCGCACCGTCCTGACCTGGGAGGAGCACCGCACCCGGCGCGAAGTGCGGGCCACCGCGCACCGCCTGGCCAACTTCGACGACGCCAACCTGCGCCGCTCCGCACGGGCAGCCGTTGCCGCAGGTCAGCGGGTGCAGCGGGCCCTGGAGATCCTGGGCGACGAGGTCCCCGAGCACCTGCTCTCCGCGGGGCGGCTGCGGCTGGAGAACCGGCAGGCCAGCCTCGAGGAGCTGGGCCGTCTGGCCGACCCGCCGCTGACCAAGGACGCCGTGGCCGGTCGCATCCGCCGCCTGCTGGCCATGGCGGACAAGCGCGCCGAGGAACTGGGCGTGCCAGGCACCGAGGAAGTCGTGGACGAGGACCAATTGCCGCCGTCGCCCGACGGCAGGCATTGATAGGATCATCTCGGTCGTCGGTTCACGCCGGCACCGTACGAGCGTACGAGGGCGTGCGCGCCACCCGTCCATATTTCACAGAGACACTGTGAACAAGGAGGAACCGTGACCATTAAGGTCGGAATCAACGGATTCGGTCGTATCGGGCGCAATTTCCTGCGCGCCGCCATCCAGCAGAACGCGGACCTTGAGATCGTTGCAGTGAACGATCTCACCGACACCAAGACCCTCGCCCACCTCTTCAAGTACGACTCCACCACCGGTCGCTTCCCCGGTGAGGTCACCCACGACGACAGCTCCATCACCGTCGACGGCGACACCTTCAAGGTGTTCTCCGAGAAGGACCCGGCCAACATCCCGTGGGGCGAGGTCGGCGCGGACATCGTCATCGAGTCCACCGGCTTCTTCACCGACGCCACCAAGGCCAAGGCCCACATCGACGGCGGCGCCAAGAAGGTCATCATCTCGGCCCCGGCGAAGAACGAGGACGCCACGTTCGTGCTCGGCGTGAACCACGAGGACTACGACCCCGCCAACCACCACATCGTCTCCAACGCGTCCTGCACCACCAACTGCCTGGCCCCCATGGCCAAGGTGCTGAACGACGAGATCGGCATCGTCAAGGGCCTGATGACCACCGTGCACGCGTACACCGGTGACCAGCGGCTGCTCGACGCCCCCCACTCGGACCTGCGTCGCGCCCGCGCCGCCGCCCTGAACATCATCCCCACCAAGACCGGTGCCGCCGCTGCCGTGGCCCTGGTCCTGCCGGAGCTGAAGGGCAAGTTCGACGGCTACGCCCTGCGCGTTCCGGTGCCCACCGGCTCGGTCACCGACCTCACCTTCGAGGCCTCCAAGGAGACCTCCGTGGAGGAGGTCAACGCCGCCATCAAGAAGGCCGCCGAGGGCCCCCTCAAGGGCATCCTGGCCTACTCCGAGGATCCGCTGGTCTCCAAGGACATCGAGGGCGACCCGCACTCCTCGATCTTCGACGGTCTCAGCACCAAGGTGATCGGCAACCAGGTCAAGGTCGTCTCCTGGTACGACAACGAGTGGGGCTACTCCTGCCGCACCGTGGACCTCGCCGTCCACATCGGCAAGTCCCTCTGAACCTGACGGTTCTCACGGAGCCCGTCCGGCGCCGCCCTGTGGGTGGAGCACCGGGCGGGCTCCGCTGTCATCACCATTCATCACTCTCCTGAAGGAGACGCAGTGCTCAAGACCATCGACTCCCTCGGAGATCTGCGCGGCAAGCGCGTGATCGTCCGAGCTGATCTGAACGTGCCGCTGGACGGCACCACCATCACCGACGACGGCCGCATCCGCGCCGCCGTCCCCACCCTGAAGCGCCTGCTGGACGCAGGCGCGAAGGTGGTGGTGATCTCCCACCTGGGCCGCCCCAAGGGCGCACCGGAGGAGAAGTACTCCCTCAAGCCCGTGGTCTCCCGCCTGGGTGAGCTGCTGGGCACCGAGGTGGCCTTCGCCACCGACACCGTGGGCGATTCCGCCCGCAGCACCGTGGGTGGCCTCGAGGAGGGTGGCATCGCCCTGCTGGAGAACCTGCGCTTCAACCCCGGGGAGACCGCGAAGGACGAGGCCGAGCGTCGCGTGTTCGCCCAGGCCATCGCAGACATGGGCGATGCCTATGTCTCCGACGGCTTCGGTGTGGTGCACCGCAAGCAGGCCTCCGTCTACGAGCTGGCCTCCCTGCTGCCCTCGGCTGCCGGTGAGCTGGTGCTCAAGGAGGTCGAGTCCCTGCGCAAGGTGACCGACGAACCCGCACGCCCCTTCGTGGTGGTGCTCGGCGGCGCCAAGGTCGCCGACAAGCTCGCCGTGATCGACAACCTGCTCGGCAAGGCCGACCGCATCCTCATCGGCGGCGGCATGGCGTACACCTTCCAGAAGGCCAAGGGGTACGAGATCGGCCAGTCGCTGCTGGACGAGGAGAAGATCGACACCGTGCGCGAGTACATGGAGCGCGCCGAGAAGCAGGGCGTCGAGCTGATCCTGCCGGTGGACAACGTGGTGGCCGCGGAGTTCTCCGCCGACGCCGAGCCCACCGTGGTCGGTGCCGACGGCATCCCCGCGGACCAGGAGGGCATGGACATCGGCCCGAAGACGGCCGAGCTGTTCGCCTCCAAGATCAAGGACGCGGCCACCGTGTTCTGGAACGGCCCCATGGGGGTCTTCGAGTTCGAGAAGTTCGCCGAGGGCACCAAGGCCGTGGCGAGGGCCATGTCCGAGGCCGAGGGCTACACCGTGGTCGGCGGCGGCGACTCCGCCTCAGCCGTCCGCAACCTCGGATTCGACGAATCCCTGTTCTCGCACATCTCCACCGGCGGCGGTGCGAGCCTCGAGCTGATCGAGGGCAAGGAGCTGCCGGGCATCGCGATCCTTGAGGAGGGCACCAAGTGACCACCCGCACCCCGCTGATGGCGGGCAACTGGAAGATGAACCTGGACTGGAAGCAGGGCCTGTCCCTGGTGGAGGAGCTGGGCGAGGCCCTGCGCGAGGTCGACACCGAGGCCGTCGAGGCCGCCGTGCTGCCGCCCTTCGTGAACATCCGCACCGTCCAGACCGCCGTCGAGGCCGGCAAGCTGCCCATCGCCTACGGCGCCCAGGACATCTCCGCGCACGAGTCCGGCGCGTACACCGGGGAGATCTCCGGCAGCATGCTCACGGCGCTGGGCTGCACCTACGTGGCCGTGGGCCACTCGGAGCGCCGCGAGTACCACGGTGAGGACGAGCAGGTCACGGGCGCCAAGGTGGAGGCCGCCCTGGCGGTGGGCCTGTCCCCGATCCTGTGCGTGGGCGAGCCGCTGGAGGAGCGCAAGGCCGGCAAGCAGGTCGAGTACACCCTCGCGCAGCTCGAGGGCGGCATCGAGGGTCTCTCGGCCGATGAGGTCGCCAAGGTCGTCGTGGCCTACGAGCCCGTGTGGGCCATCGGCACCGGTGAGGTCGCCACCCCGGACGACGCCCAGGAGGTGTGCGCCGCCATCCGCGACCTGGTGCGCACCAAGCATGGGGACGCTACCGCCGACGCCCTGCGGGTGCTGTACGGCGGCAGCGTGAAGTCCTCCAACGTGGCTGAGCTGATGACCAAGGAGGACGTCGACGGCGCCCTCGTGGGCGGCGCCTCGCTTAAGGCCGAGGAGTTCGCCAAGATCGTCGGCTACCAGGGCTGACCGCAGCCTGAGCGAGCACTGCTCGCATCACACGGGCCGGGCCTCTTCGGGGCCCGGCCCGTGGCGTATGCTGGATCGGTCCGCCCGCTCCCCGGAGCCACCCGAGAAGAAGGTTCTGTCCTCGTGGATCTGCCCCTGATCAAGCTCATCCTGCAGGTGCTGCTGGCTGTGACCAGCCTCCTGCTGGTCCTGCTGGTGCTGCTGCACAAGGGGCGCGGCGGCGGCCTGTCGGACATGTTCGGCGGCGGCGTGTCCTCCACCGCGAGCGCCTCGGGCGTTGCCGAGCGCAACCTGAACCGCCTCACTGTGGGCATGGCCGTGGCCTGGGGCGCCTGCTGCATCGGCCTGGGGATCATCGAGCGCGTGCTCTGACCCCCAGGCCTTCCTGAGAGGCCCGCTCAGAGGTCCTTCGCCGCGGCCTCATCGAGGTACCACACGGTGCTCTCCAGCCCCCGCACCGCTGAGGCGGGCGTGATCCACGGGTCGATCTGCCCGTGCGCGCGGGCCGCGGCCTCGGCTTTGTCCTTCCCCGCCACCAGGAAGCCCACGTGCCGCGCGGAGTTCAGCACCGGCCAGGTGAGGGAGATGCGCTCGGCGGGAGGCTTGGGGGAGTCGTCCACACCCACCGCGCTGGCACCGGTCTCGCGCTGATCGGGGTGCTCCGGGAACAGGGATGCCACGTGCCCATCGGGGCCCATGCCCAGCCACAGCACGTCGAAGAACGCACGCCCGCGCGTGCGGAAGGGCTGGTCGCCGCCGGCCAGGTCGAGCTGCTGCCCGTACCAGGCGGCTCCCTGCTCGCGGGAGACGCCGTCCGCGGGGGAGGGCATCGGATGCACGTTCTTCTCGGGCATCCCAGCCTCAAGCAGCGGCACCAGCAGGCTTTCGCGCACCTGCCTCTCGTTGCGGTCCTCGGACTCGGGGTCGACGAAGCGCTCATCGCCCCACCACACGTGCAGCCCCTCGATGTCGGCCGCCTTCTTCACCGCGGCCTGCAGGGCCTTCGGCAGGGCCGCGGCGGCCCTGGTGCCCACGCTGCCGCCGGTGACCACCAGGTGGGCGGTGCCCGTCTCGGCGAGGGCCGCGGCGAGATGGCCGGCTGCATCCTCGGCGGCGGCCTCGGCCACGGCATCGGCGTCCGCGAGCACGCGATCGTGCGGATCGGGCTTGCCGCCGGCGTACACGGCGGCGTCCTCGATGCCGCTGAAGGCGTGGGCGAGCACCTCGCCGTACACCTCGTCCGGGTCCAGGCGCCGCAGCTCCTCGGCCAGCAGCTCGTTCAGCGAGCGGCGGGGCAGGGTGACGTGCTGCCCGGACTCATCGCCGGGCAGGCTCATCACGATGGCATCCTCGTCGCCGTTCTTGCCCGGGGTGCGCGCCAGGGAGATGGTGCCGTCGCCGCGGGTGAGATGCACACCCAGCACCCCGGGGCCGTCGGCCTCGCCCGCGCCGGGGGCGGTGATCTCGACGTCGAGGTCCAGGGCCTGCTCGAGCCAGGCGGCCATCAGCACGACGGAGGGATCCTCCTCGTGGCCCACGACACGGATGCTCGAGGGCGTCGTGGCCGGGGGGATCTCGAACACGCTGGCCACCAGACCGCGCCAGTTGGTCAGCCGCGACCAGGCGAGGTCCGAGTCGCCGCTGGCGTACCCGCGGCGCAGCCGCTTGAGGGTGGCCAGCGGATCCTCACAGGAGGCGGCATCGGTGATGCGCCGCTGCGACATCGAGCCCAGCACGTCGTGGACGGGGGAGGAGGGGGCGCCGTCGGGCCACCAGGTGACGATCGGTGCGTCCGGCAGCAGCAGAGGCATGATCAGGGTGTCCAGGGAGTACAGGATCTCTCCGCGGGCACGCAGGATCACGATCTCCCCGGCCCCGGCGTCGCGGCCCACCCGCACCTCGGCGTCCAGGCCGCTGCTGTCGGCATCGGGCTCGGTGTCCACCACGATCACGCGCGCGGGGTGCTCGTGACTGGCGTGCACGGCGGCCTCGACCGGTCCGTCGACGTCCTCGCCGGAGGCGACGATGATGAGGGTGAGGACCCGGCCGATGGTGGTGGCGCCGAAGGTCTCCCGCATCTCCATCATCTTCTTCTCGACGGCCGATGCGGTGGTGTCGGTCAGGGTGGTGATCACGGTCGCCTCCAGGTGCGCCCGTCACGGGCGAGCATCTCGTGTGCGGTGTCGGGGCCCCAGGATCCGGGGCGGTAGGGGGCGGGCTTCATGTTTTCGGCCCAGTACTCGGTGATGGGGTCGAGGATCTTCCAGCTCAGCTCCACCTCCTTCTGACGGGGGAACAGCGGCGGATCGCCCAGGAGCATGTCCAGGATCAGCCGCTCGTACGCCTCCGGGGACTCCTCGGTGAAGTTCATGCCGTAGGCGAAGTCCATGGTCACATCCCTCACCTCCATCTGGGTGCCGGGCACCTTGGAGCCGAAGCGCATGGTCACGCCCTCGTCGGGCTGCACCCGGATCACGATCGCGTTCTGCCCCAGGTCCGCGGTGTCGGTGGAGCGGAACGGCAGGAACGGGGCACGCTTGAGGATCACCGCGATCTCGGTGACCCGGCGACCCAGCCGCTTGCCGGCCCGCAGGTAGAACGGCACCCCGGCCCACCGACGGGTGGCGATGTCCAGGCGGATCGCGGCGAAGGTCTCGGTGGTGGAGTCGGCGGGGATGCCGTCCTCCTCGAGGTAGGAGGCCACCTCCTCCCCGCCCTGCCAGCCGCCCACGTACTGCCCTCGGGCGGTGTGCGCGGCGAGGTCCTCCGGCAGCTCCACCGCGGAGAGCACCTTCTCCTTCTCCGCGCGCAGGTCCGAGGCGCGGAAGGAGACCGGCTCCTCCATGGCCGTCAGCGCCAGCAGTTGCAGCAGGTGGTTCTGGATCACGTCCCGGGCGGTGCCGATGCCGTCGTAGTAGCCGGCGCGGGAGCCGATGCCGATGTCCTCGGCCATGGTGATCTGCACGTGGTCCACGTACGTGGCGTTCCACACGGGCTCGAACATCTGGTTGGCGAACCGCAGCGCCAGGATGTTCTGCACCGTCTCCTTGCCCAGGTAGTGGTCGATGCGGAAGACGTCCTCCGGGCGGAACACCTTCTCCACCACGTCGTTGAGCTCGCGGGCCGATTCGAGGTCATGCCCGAAGGGCTTCTCGATCACCACGCGGCGCCAGGAGCCGTCCCGCGGCGTGTTCAGGCCCGAATCGGCCAGCTGCGAGCACACCTGAGGGAAGGCGCTCGGGGGGATCGACAGGTAGAAGGCGTGGTTGCCGCCGGTGCCACGGGTGGCGTCCAGCTCGGAGACCACCTCGGTGAGCCGGTCGAAGGCGGCCTTGTCGTCGAACTCGCCGGTGACGAAGCGCAGCCCGCCCCGCAGCTGCTCGAACACACTGTCGGTGAACGGGGTGCGGGCGTGTTCGGAGACGCTCTTGCGGACGTACTCCTGGAAGTCCTCGTCCGTCCAGTCGCGGCGGCCGAAGCCCACCAGCCCGAAGCTGGGCGGCAGCAGTCCGCGGTGGGTGAGGTCGTAGATCGCCGGCAGCAGCTTCTTGCGCGCCAGGTCACCGGTGACGCCGAACATCACCATGGAGCTGGGCCCGGCGATCAGCGGGAGCCGCCGGTCGCGCGGATCGCGCAACGGATTGCCCAGCGAGGGATCAGGGGAGTCGGTCACAGAAGGGTCCTTTCAGCATGGGGGCCACGGGCGGGGTGGCCCCCGGGGGACCGCGCGAGAGCGAGCCGACAGGATCGGCGGCCCGCCCCCGCGGCGGGTGGGGTCAGCCGCGCGTGTCGTCGATCGTCGCCGACACGGTGCTGAGCAGCTCCTCCCAGGACTTCTCGAACTTGTCGACGCCCTCGCGCTCCAACAGGGCGAACACGTCGGCCAGATCCACCCCGGCATCCGCGATCCTCTCCAGCACCTGCTCGGCGCTCTCGGCCGACTCGGCCGACAGGGGCGCGCCCGGCTCGGAGTGGTCCGCGACGGCATCCAACGTCGTGCCCGGCATGGTGTTCACGCAGGGATCGGCCACCAGGGAGTCCACGTAGAGGGTGTCGGGGTACTCGGGGTTCTTCACGCCGGTGGAGGCCCACAGGGGCCGCTGCACGTTGGCACCCTTGGCCTTCAGTGCGGTGAACCGCTCGGAGCCGAAGGCCTCGAGGTACTCCCCGAAGGCCGCCTGCGCGTTGGCCACACCGGCGGAACCGCGCATCACCGCGGCCTCGCCGCCCAGGTCCTCCAGGCGCTTGTCGATCTCCGTGTCCACGCGGGAGACGAAGAAGGAGGCCACGGAGTGGATGCGGGAGAGGTCGTGCCCGTTCTCGGCGGCCTGCTCGAGGCCGGTGAGGTACGCCTCGATCACCTCGAGGTAGCGGGCCACCGAGAAGATCAGCGTGACGTTGACGCTGATGCCCTTGGCCAGCGTGGCGGTGATGGCCGGCAGTCCCGCCTCGGTGGCGGGGATCTTGATCATCACGTTCTCGCGACCCACGATCCCGTGCAGGCGCTCGGCCTGCTCGATCGTGGCCTCGGTCTCGTGGGCGAGGCGGGGGTCCACCTCGATGGAGACACGGCCGTCGTAGCCGTCGGTGGACTCGTACAGCTCCTGGAGCAGATCGCAGGCGGAGCGGACGTCGTCGGTGGTGACAGCCTCGACCACGGCCTCCACGTCCTTGCCCTCACCGGCGAGGCGCGCGATGTCCTCGTCGTACACGGACACCCCGGCGATCGCCGACTGGAAGATCGAGGGATTGGTGGTCACACCCACGACGTTCCGGGTGGCGATGAGCTCGGCGAGGTCGCCGGAGGTCATCGCCTGCCGCGAGAGGTCGTCGAGCCAGATGGACACGCCGGCCTCGCTGAGGGACTGCGTGCGCGGGTTCTGCTGCTGATCGTTCATCATGCTCTCCTCAGGGCTCTCGGGGGCCGTCAGGACTGCGCGGCGGCCAGGGACTCGCGGGCGGCCGCGACGACCGCCTGCGTGGTCATGCCGTACTTCTCGAACATCACCGTGTGGGAGGCGGAGGCGCCGTAGGTCTCCACCGAGACGGCGCGGCCGGCGTCACCGAGGTAGCGGAACCAGGGCATCGCGATGCCGGCCTCGACCGATACGCGGGCGCGCACGCCCGTGGGCAGGACGGACTCGCGGTAGGACTCGTCCTGCGCGTCGAACCACTCGAACGACGGAACCGACACCAGACGGGTGGGAACGCCGTCGGCCTCCAGCTGCTTCTGGGCCTCGGCCGCGATCTGCACCTCCGAGCCGGTCGCCAGCAGGATCACCTGGGGCTCGCCGTCCGAGGCGTCCTTCATCACGTAGGCACCGCGCGAGAGGTTCTCCGCACCGGCGTACTCCTCGCGATCGAAGGTGGGCACGGCCTGACGGGTGAGGATCAGGCCCACCGGGCCGTCGCGGTGCTCGAGCGTGGCCTTCCACGCAGCAGCGGTCTCGTTGGCGTCGGCCGGCCGCACGATGCTCAGGCCGGGGATGGCGCGCAGCGCGGCGAGATGCTCGACCGGCTGGTGGGTGGGGCCGTCCTCGCCCAGTCCGATGGAGTCGTGGGTCCACACGTAGATGCTGGGCACCCCCATCAGGGAGGCCAGGCGCACCGATGCCCGCATGTAGTCCGAGAACTGCAGGAAGGTGCCGCCGTAGGCGCGCGTGAGGCCACCGATAGTGATGCCCGAGAGGATCGCGCCCATGGCGTGCTCGCGGATGCCGAAGTGCAGGGTGCGGCCGTAGGGGGTGCCGGTGAACTCCTCGGTGGAGTGCTCCTCGGGGATGAAGGACGGCTCACCGTCCATGGTGGTGTTGTTCGAGCCGGCCAGGTCGGCCGAGCCGCCCCACAGCTCCGGAAGCACGTCGGCCAGGGCCGAGAGGATGGTGCCGGAGGCGGCGCGGGTGGCCACGCCCTTCTCGTCCGCCTGGAAGGCGGGCACGGCCTCGGCCCAGCCCTCGGGCAGCTCCTGCTTGCTCAGGCGGTCGAAGAGCTCGGCGCGCTCGGGGTTGGCCTCGCGCCAGTCCTTCAGGCTCTCCTCCCACCGGCGACGCTGCTCGGCACCCCGCTCGACCAGCTCGCGGGTGCGGGCCAGGACGTCCTCGCCCACCTCGAAGTCCTGCTCGGGGTCGAAGCCCAGCAGCTCCTTCACGGCGGCGACGGCCTCGCCGCCCAGCTTCGCGCCGTGCACCTTGTGGGAGCCCTTCAGGCCGGGGGTGGGCCAGCCGATGATGGTGCGCAGGTCGATGAAGGAGGGCTTGTCGGTGACCTTCTGCGCCTCCTCGATCGCGTGCTTCAGGGCAGCGACATCCTCGACGTACTCGGTGCCGCCGTTCGTCCAGTCGACCGTCTGCACGTGCCAGCCGAGCGCCTCGTAGCGGGCGGCGGTGTCCTCCGTGAAGGCGATGTCGGTGTGGCCCTCGATGGAGATGTCGTTGTCGTCCCACAGCACGATCAGGTTGCCCAGCTGCTGGGTGCCGGCCAGGGAGGAGGCCTCGTTGGAGATGCCCTCCTGCATGTCGCCGTCGGAAGCGATCACGTACACGAAGTGGTCGAAGGGGCTCTGCCCGGGCCCGGCGTCCGGGTCGAACAGGCCGCGCTCGCGGCGCTGCGCCATCGCCATGCCGACGGCGGTGGCGATGCCCTGGCCCAGCGGGCCGGTGGTGGTCTCGATGCCGTCGGTGTGGTGGTACTCCGGGTGGCCCGGGGTCTTGGACTCGTAGGTGCGAAGCGCCTTGATGTCCTCCAGCTCCAGGCCGAAGCCGCCCAGGTACAGCTGGATGTACTGGGTCAGGCTCGAGTGGCCGGCGGAGAGCACGAACTTGTCGCGGCCCAGCCAGCGGGTGTCCGCCGGGTCGTGCCGCATGACGTCCTGGTACAGCAGGTAGGCGGCCGGGGCCAGGCTCATGGCGGTGCCGGGGTGGCCGTTGCCCACCTTCTCGACCGCGTCGGCGGCGAGGATGCGGGCGGTGTCCACCGCGCGTCGGTCGAGCTCGGTCCAGCCCTCGGGTGCCTTGAACGTGTCCGTCACGGGGATTCCTTTCGTCGGGGGAGCGGTGCCCGGTGGGGGGCCGCTCAGGTCGACTGCCGCGAGCGAGGGGCGCGGCACACCCTCCTAGCCTAGTCGCGTGCGACGGCGACGCCACGGGGTGCCCGTAGTTGCCGGACCACCCGGGTGCGCGGTCTCACCCGTCCGCATCCAGGTGCCTGCGCGGCGCACCGCATACACTGGCAAGAACGCACTCCGGCGGGACCATCGAACGGGACCAGCAGCCGGGACCACGAGGAAGGACGGTGGGCGGTGACCGCCACCCAGGGCACGTCTCCGATCCGGGGCGGGAACCAGCACGAGGGCGAGGCCCGCTCGCGCCGCGACGGCCGGGGTGGCCCCACCGGTGGCGACAACGGGACGGTTCGCGCTGATAGGCCTGATCGCTCGGCGGCCTCCGTGGTCCGGGCGTATGTGGCGCTGACCAAGCCGCGGATCATCGAGCTGCTGCTGATCACCACCATCCCCACCATGTTCCTGGCCGCGGGCGGGTTCCCCTCGCCGTGGCTGATCCTGGCCACCGTGGTGGGCGGCTACCTCGCCGCCGGCGGTGCCAACGCGCTGAACATGTACCTGGACCGGGACATCGACGCGCAGATGAAGCGCACCCGCAACCGGCCGCTGGTCACCGGTGAGATCGCACCGCGCCACGGCCTGATCTTCGGGATCGTCCTCTCGATCGTCTCGACCGTGTGGCTGGGCGTGCTGGTGAACTGGATGTCCGCGGCCCTGGCCCTGGCCGCGATCCTGCTGTACGTCGTGTTCTACACGATGATCCTCAAGCGCCGCACCAGCCAGAACATCGTGTGGGGCGGGGTGGCCGGCTGCATGCCGGTGCTGATCGGCTGGTCCGCCGTGACCGGCACCGTCTCCTGGACCGCGGTGCTGCTGTTCGCCGTGATCTTCTTCTGGACCCCTCCGCACTACTGGCCGCTGGCCGAGAAGTTCTCCAAGGACTACGCCGAGGCGGGGGTGCCGATGCTGCCGGTGGTGGCCTCCCGCTCCACGGTGGCCGGCCAGATGGTCATGCACACCGCGCTGATGGTCCTGGCCAGCCTGGCGATCATCCCGCTGGGCCACACCGGCTGGGTGTACGGCGTCAGCGCCGTGCTGCTGGGCGGCTGGTTCGGCTTCCTGGTGCTGCGCTACGCCCACCGCGTCCGCAACGGCGCCAGCGGCAAGAAGCTCGCCCCCATGAAGGTGTTCCACGCCTCCATCACCTACCTCTCGCTGCTGTTCATCGCGCTGGCGATCGACCCGTTCGTCCACCTGTGAGGGACGGCCGGCGGTGAGGGACGGCGATCGCCGGATCCTCGAGCAGTACCTGAGCCACCTGCGCATCGAGCGCGGGCTGGCCGCCAACACGGTGGCCGCCTACCGGCGCGACCTCACCCGGTACCTCGCGCACCTGGAATCGCGGGGGATCGACCCGCTCGCGGTGCAGCCCGGCCAGCTGTCCGAGTGGCTGCAGGCCCTACGATCCGGGGCCGACGGGGGGACGGCGCTGTCGGCGGCCAGCGCAGCCCGCTCCCTGGCCGCTGTTCGCGGACTGCACGGCTTCCTGGACTCCGAACGGGTCTCCACCGCCGGCGATCCCACCCGGCTGATGCCCGCGCCGGCGCGGCCCAGCAGGCTCCCGCACCCTCTGCCCATCGACCAGGTGCTGCGCCTGCTGGAGGCAGCCGGACACCCCGGCACCGGCCGGCTCGCCACCGAGAGGGCCCTGCGCGACCGGGCCCTCCTGGAACTGCTGTACGGCATCGGTGCCCGTATCTCCGAGGCCACCGGACTGGACGTGGACGACGTGGACCGCGAGCAGCGCTCCGTGCTGCTGCGCGGCAAGGGGGACAAGCACCGCACGGTCCCCGTGGGCCGGTACGCGCTGGAGGCGCTGGACGCCTACCTCACCCGCGGCAGGCCCGCCCTCGCCTCCCGGGGCCGCGGCACCCCCGCCGTGTTCCTGGGCTCCCGTGGCACCCGGCTGACCCGTCAGGCCGCTTGGCAGGTGGTGCAGCGCGCTGCACGCGATGCCGAGCTGGACGAGCAGATCAGCCCCCACACGCTGAGGCACTCCTATGCGACCCACCTGTTGCACGGTGGGGCCGACGTGCGCGCCGTGCAGGAGCTGCTGGGCCACGCCTCGGTGACCACCACCCAGCTGTACACCCAGGTGACCGTGGATTCGCTGCGCGAGATCCACGCCACGGCCCACCCCCGCGCCCGCCGTAGCGGCGGCCGCGCTGAGCCCCCCTGGGCGCCGTCCGGTTCAGCGGGTCCGTGAGTAGACTGGCCCGGCATCACCCGGGTTCCGACCCGCAGCAGACGACCGCTCGACGACAGGAACAGCCACAGTGAGCCCGACCGCGAACCAGCAGCTCGACATCGATCTCGGCCCCACCGGCCGGCCGATGCCCGAGCTGCCGCAGCCAGAGCCCCTGGACGGCCACGGACCTGCTCGCATCATCTCGATGGTGAACCAGAAGGGCGGGGTCGGGAAGACCACCAGTGTGATCAACCTGGGCGCCGCGCTCGCGGAGCTGGGCCGCAAGGTGCTGCTGGTGGACCTGGATCCGCAGGGCGCCCTCAGCGCCGGCACCGGGATCAACTCCTTCGACCTCGACGTCACCGTCTACAACCTGCTGATGGACCGCAGCCACGACATCCGCGAGGTCATCCACACCACCGACACCGAGAACCTCGACGTGCTGCCGGCCAACATCGACCTCTCCGCCGCCGAGGTGCAGCTGGTCAACGAGGTGGCCCGCGAGATGGCGCTGGCTCGCGTGCTCCGCCCGGTCGCGGACGAGTACGACGTCATCATCATCGACTGCCAGCCCTCCCTGGGCCTGCTGACCATCAACGCACTGGCCGCCAGCCACGGCGTGATCATCCCGCTGGAGGCGGAGTACTTCGCGCTGCGCGGTGTCGCACTGCTGGTGGAGACCATCGAGAAGGTCCAGGACCGCATCAACCCCCGCCTCGAGGTCGACGGGATCCTCATCACCATGTTCGATCCCCGCACGCTGCACTCCCGGGAGGTGTGCCAGCGGGTGGTCGAGGCCTTCCCCGACAAGGTCTTCCACACCACCATCAACCGCACCGTGAAGTTCCCCGACGCCTCCGTGGCGGCCGAGCCGATCATCTCCTACGCCTCCTCCACCAAGGGGGCCGACGCCTACCGCCAGCTCGCCCGCGAGCTGATCTCCCGCGGCGCCGCGGCCTGAGCGCGCCAGCGATGGCTGATCGCCCCTCGTCGTCCTCCCGTCGCGGTGCGCCCGCCTCGGGCTCGCGCCGCCGCAGCGCCTTCACCCCGCCCCGCGCCGTGCGCCTGCGCGATGACCAGGGGCGCCCGCGCTCCGGGAGCGCTGCGCAGTCGACGCGCAGCGGCGCCGATGACACCCCGGCCGGTGACCCGCCGGCCCAGTACGCCCAGGACGGCGAACGGCTGCAGAAGGTACTGGCCCGCGCCGGATTCGGCTCCCGTCGAGCCTGCGAGGCGCTGATCTCCTCCGGCCGGGTCACGGTGGACGGCAAGACGGTGCACACCCAGGGCCTGCGCATCGATCCCGCCCGGCAGGTCGTCCATGTGGACGGCAGGCGGCTCCAGCTGGACGAGGGCAAGACCACCGTGGTGCTGCACAAGCCCCGCAAGGTGGTCTCGGCGATGAGCGACCCGGAGGGCCGCCGTGACCTCAGCGAGTTCGCCGACCAGTACTCCCAGCGGCTGTACCACGTGGGCCGTCTGGACTACGAGACCGAGGGACTGCTGCTGCTGACCAACGACGGTGAGCTCGCCCACCGCCTCACCCATCCCAGCTTCGAGATCGAGAAGACCTACGTGTGCCGCTTCCACGCCCCCGGAGGGCCGCCGCGGTCCCTGGTGCGCAGCCTGCGCGACGGCGTGGAGCTGGAGGACGGCCCCGCCCGCGCCGACAAGGCGCGCGTGCTCGCCCAGGACGGCCGCGAAGCCGTCGTCGAGGTGACGCTCCACGAGGGCCGCAACCGCATCGTGCGCCGCATGTTCGCCTCCCAGGGCTTCGAGCTCACCCGGTTGGTGCGCACCCGCATCGGACCGGTGCTGCTGGGGGACCTGGCGCCGGGGCAGATGCGTGAGCTCACCGACCGCGAGCTGGGAACCCTGATGGCGGAAGTGGGCCTGTGATGAGCCCGGTGACCACCCTGGTTCCCTCGCCCGTGAGGATCATCGGCACCGGACTGATCGGCGGATCGCTGGGCATGGCCCTCGGCCGCGCCGGTGTGAGCGTGCAGGTGGAGGACGTCTCCCCGGGCACCACCGCACTGGCCGTCGAGCTCGGCGTCGGCACCCGTGCCACCGAGGCGGATCCGGACCCCGCCCTGGTGCTGGTGGCGGCCCCACCGGACGTCACCGCCGAGGTGACGGCCCGGGCGCTGCGGACCTGGCCCGAGGCACTGGTGGCCGATGTGGCCAGTGTCAAGGCGACGGTTCTGGAGGCCCTGCGGGCGCTCGTGGACGCCGAGCAGCTCGCCCGCTACATCGGCACCCACCCGATGGCCGGGCGCGAGGTCTCCGGCGTGATCGCCGCGCGCGGGGACCTGTTCCGCGGCCGCCCTTTCGTGATCGTTCCGCACGAGACCACCCGGCCCGAGGCCACCACGGCCATGAAGGGCCTGGCCACCGAGCTGGGCTCGGTGCCGGTCGTGATGGATGCGGCCGCGCACGATCTGGCCGTCGCCCACGTCTCCCATGTCCCCCAGGTGCTCTCCAGCCTGTTGGCGACCACGCTGCTCTCGCCCACGGAGAACGCCCTGGCACTGGCCGGACAGGGCCTGCGCGACACCACGCGCATCGCGGATTCCGATCCCCGCCTGTGGGTCGAGATCCTCGGCGCCAACGCCCAGGCCGTGGCCCAGGTGCTGGGCAGCGCCAGGGATCGGCTCGACGGGGTGATCGGCGCGCTCGAGTCCCTGGCGGGGGATCCGGATCCCGCCATCGGCTCCCGGCGGGCGCTGGCGGACCTGGTGGCCGACGGCAACCGCGGGGTGCGCCGCATCCCCGGCAAGCACGGCGGGGCCGGGGACGACTTCGGCACGCTCACCGTGCTGGTGCCCGACCGCCCCGGGGAGCTGGCCCGTCTGCTCACCGAGATCGGTGACATCGGCGTGAACCTGGAGGACCTGCGGCTGGAGCACACCCTGGGGCAGCGGGTGGGTCTCGCGCACCTGGCCGTGGCGGCGGCCCGTGAGGACCTGCTCACCCGGGAGCTCGCCGAGCGGGGCTGGACCGTGGCCGAGGGCTGAGCGAGCCGTATCCTGAACGGATGCAGACGAGCACTTCTTCCGGCGTGACCATCGCCATCGACGGCCCGGCCGGTTCCGGCAAGTCCACGGTGTCCCGCCGGGTGGCCGAGGTCCTCGAGGGAGGCATCCTGGACACCGGCGCCATGTATCGCGCCGTGGCCTGGGCCTGCCTGGAGAGCGGCGTGGACCTCGCCGACCGCGAAGCCGTCGCCGCCGTGGCCGAGACGCTCGAGCTGGAGCTGGGCACCGACCCGGCCGGAGCCACCGTGGTGGTGGCCGGCACCGACATCACCGGCGAGATCCGCACCGAGCGCATCTCCACCCAGGTGAGCGCCGTGGCCACCAACACCCTGGTGCGCGCAATCCTGCAGCGCCAGCAGCGGGAGCTGATGCTGGCCACCGCCGCCGAGCGCGGCAGTTGCGTGGCCGAGGGCCGCGACATCACCACCGTGGTCGCCCCCGATGCCGATGTGCGGGTGCTGCTCTCGGCGAGCGAGGACGAGCGCATGCGACGTCGTGCCGCCGAGCTCTCCTTGGACGAGACCGAGGAGACCCGTGCGCGCATGAGCGACCAGGTGCTGCGCCGCGACCGCGACGACGCCACCGTCTCCGAGTTCTTCACCGCCGCCGACGGCGTCACCTCCATCGACACCACCGGCCTCGGCATCGATGACGTGGTGGTGCGGATCCTGGCCCTGGTGGACCGGGTCGAGGAGCAGCAGGCCGCCCGCGCGGAGGCCGCCGCTGTGTCCGGCGCCCGGGGGGAATCAGCCGCCGAGGCCGAGGCGGCTCGCGGAGGCGCCGGGAGCACCGATCCGCACGGTCACCGCTCAAGCCCCTCCGACGAGGACATCGCCACGGCGCTACGCGCGGGCCTGCAGGACTTCGAGCTGGACGAGGAGGACCTCGCCCTGCTGGACGCCGGCGAGGAGGAGCTCCCTGCCGGCACCCACTCCCGCAACCTGCCCGTGGTGGCCGTGGTGGGCCGCCCTAACGTCGGCAAATCCACCCTGGTCAACCGCATCCTGGGGCGCCGGGAGGCCGTGGTCGAGGACGTGCCCGGCGTGACCCGGGACCGGGTGTTCTACGAGGCCGAATGGGCTGGGCGCGACTTCTGGCTGGTGGACACCGGCGGCTGGGAGGAGAAGGTCGAGGGCATCGCCCTGTCCGTGGCCCAGCAGGCCGAGATCGCCGTCGAACTGGCGGACGTGGTCATGTTCGTGGTGGACGCCAACGTGGGAATCACCACCACCGACGAGCAGATGCTGAAGGTGCTGCGGCGCACCGAGCGACCCGTTGTGCTGGTGGCCAACAAGGTCGACGACCAGCGCGGCGAGCTGGAGGCCGCAGCGCTGTGGAACCTGGGGATGGGGGAGCCGTACCCGGTCTCGGCCTTGCACGGGCGGGGCTCCGGGGACCTGCTGGACGCGGTGCTGGCCGTGCTGCCCCTGGAGGGCCGCGGGCAGCCTGTGGACCACGGTCCCCGCCGGGTCGCACTGGTCGGGCGCCCCAACGTGGGCAAGTCCTCCCTGCTGAACCGCCTGGCGGGGGAGACCCGCGTGGTGGTGGACGACGTGGCCGGCACCACCCGCGACCCCGTGGACGAGAAGATCACCCTGGGCGGCCGGGAGTGGACGTTCGTGGACACCGCCGGGATCCGTCGGCGGGTGCTGCAGTCCCAGGGAGCTGACTACTACGCCTCGCTGCGCACCCGCGCCGCTCTGGACCGGGCAGAGGTGGCGGTGGTGCTGCTGGAGGCATCCGAGCCCATCTCCACTCAGGACCTCAAGATCATCGACATGGTGCTGGAGTCCGGCCGGGCGCTGGTGCTGGCCTTCAACAAGTGGGATCTGCTGGACGAGGAGCGCCGCACGCAGCTCGAGCGGGAGATCGAGCGGGACCTCGCGCACGTGGCCTGGGCACCGCGCGTGAACCTCTCGGCCCTCACCGGCCGCCACGCGGATCGCCTGGTCCCCGCGCTGGAGACGGCGCTGGACTCCTGGGACACCCGCATCCCCACGGGCCGGCTCAACGCGTTCCTGGGAACCCTGGTGGCGGCCCACCCGCACCCCCTGCGGGGAGGGAAGCAGCCCAGGATCCTGTTCGCCACGCAGGCCCGCACCCGCCCGCCGCGGTTCGTCATCTTCGCCTCCGGCTTCCTGGAGCACGGGTACCGCAGATTCATCGAACGGCGTCTGCGCGAGGACTTCGAGTTCACCGGTTCGCCCATCGTCATCGGCGTGCGGATCCGAGAGAAGCGCAAGCGCTAAACAGCCAGTAGGGTGGCCCCATGAGCAACCCCGGTGACAACGGCTCCTGGAACCAGAGCAACGACCCCTACGGCCAGTCCTCGGCGTCGGATCCCTACGGCCAGCCGGGTCAGCCCTCGGCGTCGGACCCCTACGGTCAGCCGGGGCAGCCCTCGGCGTCGGACGGTCGACCCCTCGTCGACTGACAGCACCGCTGAACTCCCGGGGAAGAGATGACCTACCAGCCCGCGCAGGCCGCGCCGGATCGCGGTTCCGTCCAGACCAATGCGATCATCCTGATCGTTGTCGGCCTCATGTGCGGAGGGATGATCCCCTCGATCTTCGGGATCATCGCCCTTGCCCAGATGCACACCGACATCGACTCCGCCCGGCGCATGAACCGGTACGGATGGATCTCCGCGGCGATCCTCGCGGGCCTCGCGATCCTGGCGATCGTGCTGTACATCGTGGTGTTCGTCCTGATCATGGGTGCCGCATTCCTGCCGTTCATCTTCGGCGCCTGAGATGCCCACTCCTGAGTTCGTGCTGGAACTGCGCAGGCACATCGGCACCGCACCGCTGTGGATGAGCGGCGTCACCGCGATCGTGACGGATGCAGATCAGGACCGGGTGCTGCTGGTGCGCAGGGCCGACAACGGGGCCTGGACGCCCGTCACCGGCATCATCGATCCGGGGGAGGAGCCCGCCTCCGCTGCCGCCAGGGAAGCGCGCGAGGAGGCCGGGGTCGAGACCCGCATGGTGCGCCTGGTGGACGTGCGAACGCTGCCGGAGATCACGTACGACAACGGCGATCGCGCCATCTACCTGGATCTGTGCTTCCTGGCCGAGCACATCGCCGGTGATCCCCACCCCGCCGATGACGAGAACACCGAGGCGCGCTGGTTCCGGCTCGATGACCTGCCTCCGCTGAACGCCCGTTTCCGCGAGCAGATCGCCACCGCACTCTCCGGTGAGCTCGAAGCGAGGTTCCGTCAGTGACGCCGGCAGCTGCGGCAGGCGCGCCGACTCCCGGGACGACCGTGGCACTGCCCCTGGGGACACCCGGCGGGGACCAGGCCCTGATCCGGCTGCTGGCGGTGCCGCGGCGAGATCTTAAGCGGGCCGGTGGACTGGCGGTCCCACTGCAGCCGTTCGCCGACGCCCTCCTGGTCGAAGTGTCCGTCGGCGGTCGGGTGGTGCTGCCCGGCGCGTGGGTGGAGCCCGCAGTGCTCCAGCACGGGCAGCCCGCCCCGCGCAGCCAGGTGGTCCCGCAGGACCTGCGATTCCCCGCAGTGGTGGCCGGGAACGGCCCCTCGGCCGCACTGCACTGGGGGGAGACCATCTGGCCCCTGCCCTTCGACGACACCGTGGCCATCCCGGCCGCGTGCCGGGCCGGCACCCACTCCGCAGCCCAGCTGCGCCGTCTGGCGCTGGTGGCCGCCGGGCGTCGCCAGGAGGTGGCCCTGACCCTGTGGCGCGATCCCGGTTTCGAGGTGCCCTGGCAGGACGTGCGCCTGGTGCCGCACGCCCGCTGGTGGTTCGAGATGGCGGATGTGCCCCCCACCGCCACCTACGCCGATGCCGCGCGGCTGCAGGGGATCGGCTGAGACCGCACTCCGCCTCACAGCCAGAAGAGGCTCTGATCCGGGGTCAATGGCAGCAGCCGCTCTCCTCGGATCCGGCACCCTCCCCGGTGGGTGTCCCGAACCCCAGCGGCAGTGGCCCCGCCGCTGCCACCGCTGCCTCGCCCATGGCGCTGAGACGGCAGGCGCACGAGGCAGTCACAGGGACGTCCGCCTGGGCCCGCACAATCCCCAGGCGCCGCCCCACCACGGAGGCCAGCTCGTGCTTCCCCAGGCGGGTGAGGCATTCGTGGTAGCCGTGCAGGCTCCACACGTTGTCCGGATGCAGGTTCGCGCGCGGGATGCTCGGCTCGTACCCCAGGTCCTCCCGATAGACCTGCTCGGCCTCCTCGAGGCGGTCCTGCTCCATCAGCAGCGCCGCCAGGGCGTGCCGGGTGGGCTGCATCCATGACCACGGCTCGTCGTAGGGGAGGGCATCGTCGAGCTCGACGCTGCGACGCAGGTGGGCGAAGGCCGACTCGACCTCCCCGGCGCGGTAGTCGATCTCCCCGTCGAGCATCGCGGAGGCGACCTGCAGGATGTCCTGGCAGGTGTTGTTGAAGACCGTGCGCGAGGCGGGCACCCGCTCGACCGCGGCGCGGAAGAGCTCCCGCTGCGCACGGGCCTGGTCGACGTCCCCGAGCGCCGCGTGGGCCACTCCCTTGGCGTAGTGCATCACCGCGGTGGTGGTGCAGAACAGCTGCTGGTCCTCCGGCAACGGCTCGTCGATGATCTCCTGCCAGCGGCCGAAGCGGATCAGCGCGTGCATCGTCATCGGGAAGAACCCCTCGAGCCAATCCGCCATCGGCGGGGACTGGACCCGCAGCAGCTCCGGGGGGAGCGTCGCCTCCAGTCGCCGCCCCGCGTCGACCGCCACCTCGCTCTGCCCCAGGAACATCGCCCCGTACATCACGAAGTGGAGGTTGTGGGCGCGGTACAGGCTGTAGAAGTTGAGCGGGCCGCGCTCGGCGAGGTAGCGCTCGTCAGCCTCGACAGCGAGCTCGTTGGTCTCGATGACGCGTCGGTAGTCCCCGCACAGCACGTCGATGTGCGTGGGCATGTGCACGAGGTGCCCGCCGTCGGGCACCACCTGCCGCGACCAGTCCGCCACCCACAGGGCCGATTCCGGGGTGGGGGACATCTCCATCAGATGCACCGCGAAGTGCAGCAGACCGGGGTGCCTCCGTGCCCCGGGCACGGCGAGCGCCTGCTCGATGTGCTCCTTCGCCTCCAGGGTGGGCACACCCTCCACGGGATCCCCGGTGCGCAGGTCCCACAGCTGCCAGGGCCGCACCCCCAGCAGCGCGTCCACCAGTATCGCCACCACGTCCAGATCCTGCGGATAGGAGGCCTGCAGCTCGCGGCAAGCCTCCGCGTACCCGAGCACCCACTGCTCCTGCCACCCCTCGACAGTGGGCGGGGTGGCCGAGGGGAAGCGGTGGGGGAGCGTGCGGATGATCGCCTGCTCGACCGGCGGGGCGGTCTCGATCAGTTCGAGCGCGCGGCGGCTGTGCTCGGCCGCGTGGTCGAGACAGCGAGCGAGGTCCTCCGGGTCGAAGCCCTCCCAGGGCTTGTTGTAGTTGGGGCCGAGGACGTAGGCGGCGCCCCAGTGCGCCAGAGCGAAGCCGGGGTCCGCCTCGGTCGCTCGCACGAAGCAGCCGTACGCCTCCTCGTGGTTGAAGGAGTACGTCCAGATCAGGCCGCGATCGAACCAGAGGGCGGCTTCGGTATCGGCGGTGGAGGCATCGCGGCGGTACGAGCCGAGGTCGAAGGGATACTCGTGTGTGGGGTCCGTCACTCGCGGGTACATGCTGACGACCGTAGCAAGCGGCGACATGCCGAGGTGAGACCCCCGCCACATTCAGGTGTAGCCTGGGTGGCCCGTCGGCCCGATGCCCCAAGGGCGCGGACCGAGTCGACGACGAGGAGGTCACCGTGGCATCCCCTTCCCCACAACCGCGCGGCACCGACCGGCGCACATTCCTGCGGTACACCGCGGGTGCGGCGACCGTGCTGCCACTGGCGGCACTGGCCGGCTGCAGCGGAGGTGACCGCGACCCCAGCACGATCCGCGTGGCGTACCAGCAGTTCGGGTCAGGCACGCTGATGGAGGACTGGATCAACCGCACCGCCGAGAGCTACACGCAGGAGCACCCGGACCGCACCATCGAGCTGGTGCCCATCGTGGCCTCCGAGAACGACTACTTCACCAAGAACGAGCTGCTGATGAGCTCCCCCCGCACGAGCCCGGACCTGGTGTACGAGGACACCTTCATCCTGCTGTCCGACGTGGGCGCCGGGTACCTGCAGCCGATCGACCAGTTCGCCCCCGAGTGGGAGCACTGGGAGGACACCGCCGAGGCCTCGCGCGAGGCGGTCACCGCCGAGGATGGCAGCATCTACGCGATCCCCACCCATACCGACACCCGCGGCATCTGGTACCACAAGGGAGTCTTCGCCGACGCCGGCCTGCCAGAGGACTGGCAGCCCGCCAGCTGGGAGGAGCTGCTGGAGACGGCGCGCACCATCAAGGAGGCGCTGCCGGAGGTGGCCCCCATGTTCATCTTCTCGGGCAAGTCCCAGGGTGAGAAGGCCGCCATGCAGGGCTTCGAGATGCTGCTGTACGGCACCGAGTCGCGCCTGTACGACGAGGAGGCCCGGAAGTGGGTCACCGGCTCGCAGGGTTTCGTGGACTCTCTGGAGTTCCTGCGCACGGTGTTCGAGGAGGAGCTGACCCTCTCCATCTCCCAGCACCTGGACCCGAACATCGGGGAGACGATCTACACGCGGATCATCCCCGACGGGAAGCTGGGCTTCATCATCGACGGCTCCTGGATCTCCCAGAACTGGACCGAGGGCGCGCCGAACCCGTGGCCGGAGTGGACCGAGACCATGGGCATCACCCGTATGCCCACCCAGGACGGCGGCGGCGACGGCTTCACCACCCTGGCCGGCGGTTGGAGCTGGGCGATCCCGCAGTACGCCAGCGACCCGCAGATCAGCTTCTCCTTCCTCGAAGCGCTGATGACCACGGACAATGCCGTCAAAAGGGCGATCGCGGACAACCACATCACGGTGCGCGAGGACGTCGCCGAGGTGGAGGAGTACCGCTCCTACTCGCCCACCGCGGAGTTCTTCACCGGACTGCTGGACACCGCCTACTACCGCCCCGCGCTGCCGGCCTACCCCGAGGTGTCCTCGGCGATCCAGCAGGCCATGGAGATGGTGATGACCTTCAGCTCCACCCCGGAACAGGCCGCGGCCGAGTACGACGCCGAGCTTACCGACATCGTCGGTGAGGACGAGGTGCAGGAGGAATCGGCATGAGCACTGTCGCGACCGCCCCTGATCGGGGCACCCCCGCCCAGCGGGGCGACGAGCAGCGACCCCACCGCTCCCGCAGCGGCATCGGGGATCGCCTCACCCTGGCACGCTCGGTGCCGATGATCCCGGCGCTGCTGCTGCTGGTGGCGTTCATGCTGGGGCCGATCGTGTACTCGGTGTACCTGGCCTTCACCGACAACGCCATCCGCGGGGACGGCGCCGCACAGACCTCCTTCGTGGGCTTCGACAACTTCATCGATGCCTTCACCGACGGCGCCTTCTGGAACTCGGTGGGCCTGACCCTGGTGTTCACGATCGTCTCCGCCGTGATCGGGCAGAACATCCTGGGCATGGTGCTGGCCCTGCTGATGGAGCGCGCCAACAGGGTCGTCACCTTCATCGTCACCTCGATCGTGATCGCCGCCTGGATCCTGCCCGAGGTGGTCGCCGGCTACCTGCTGTACACGTTCTTCGCCGACGAGGGCAGCCTCAACACGATCATCACGGCCGTCGGCCTGCCCCCGCAGGACCTTCTGTTCAGCCTGCCCATCCTGGCGGTGTCGTTCGCCAACGTGTGGCGCGGTGCCGCGTTCTCGATGCTGGTGTACTCCGCGGCGCTGAGCTCGGTGCCCAGTGACGTGTACGAATCCGCAGCGATCGATGGTGCCGGCCCGATGCGCCGCTTCTGGTCGGTGACCGTCCCGATCTTGCGCCCCGCCATCGCCACCAACCTGATGCTGATCACGCTGCAGACCCTCTCGGTCTTCGGCCTCATCTTCATCATGACCGGCGGTGGCCCCGCCCAGCGCAGCCAGACGCTGCCGCTGTACATGTACGAGCAGGCGTTCTCGTACGGCCAGCTGGGCTACGGCACCGCCGTCGCCCTGCTGCTTCTGCTCATCGGCGCAGCCGCTTCCCTGCTGTACCTGCGCCTGCTGCCGGAGGAGGACAAGAAATGACCGCCACGACCAGCTCCGGGACCGCCGTGGACCGCACCGAGGAGGAGTCCAGCAGCCCCCTGCGCCCCCGCAGCTCCGGCAAGGGGCCGCGGGAGCGGATGGCCTCCACCGCCAGCAGCATCGCGATGATCGTGATCGGCCTGGCCTTCCTGATCCCCCTGCTGTGGGTGGTGCTGGCCTCCTTCGACACCGAGGCCACCCTGTCCGTGCAGTGGCCCTCCCGGTGGAGCCTGGACAACTACAAGGCGATCTGGAACGAGGAGACCACGTTCCGGCCTCTGTGGAACTCCCTGCTGCTGTGCGGGGGCGCCACCCTGGTCACCATGATCGCCGCGGTGCTGTGCGCCTACCCGCTCTCGCGGTACCGGTTCCGGGCCAAGCGGCCCCTGCTGCTGACGATCATCTTCTCCACCGGGCTGCCGATCACCGCGATCATGATCCCGGTGTACGCCCTGTTCGTGCGCGTGAACCTGATCGACTCGATGTTCGGGGCGATCCTGTTCCTGGGTGCCAGCGCACTGCCGTACGCCATCTTCCTCACCAAGGGGTTCATGGACTCCGTGCCCATCGAGATCGAGGAGTCCGGCTGGACGGAGGGTGCCGGCGTGTACCGCACCCTGTGGTCCATCGTGCTGCCGCTGATGAAGTCCGGTCTGGCCGTGGCCACGATCTTCACCTTCGTTGGTATGTGGGGGAACTTCTTCGTCCCGTTCATGCTGCTGCTGAGCCCGGAGAACCTGCCGGCCGCGGTGACCCTGTACACGTTCTCCTCCCAGTACGGGCAGGTGGCCTACGGGCAGCTGGCGGCGTTCTCGATCTTCTACTCGATCCCGGTGGTGGTGCTGTACCTGTTCATGGGGCGCACCCTGGGTCAGGGCTTCGCCGCCGCCGGTGGAGTGAAGGGCTGAATCCCGACCGTTCGTTCGCTGCCATCTGGTGACCAGCAGGCACCTGCTGACTACCGTGGACGCATCCCGTCCTCGATGAAGGAGCCAGCATGAACCAGCAGAAGAACGCCGAGAGCACCCTGAGCCCGCAGGTGGCCGAGCACGCGCACGAGCTCGGCACCAAGGACGGCCAGCCGCACTTCCCCTCCCAGGACCAGCAGCCCCCGGGGCTCACCGCCCCGATGCAGCCGGTGCCCGACCACGGTCAGGAGTCCTACGTGGGGCACGGCCGCCTGGAGGGCCTTGCCGCCCTCATCACCGGTGGTGACTCCGGCATCGGCCGCGCCGTCGCGATCGCGTATGCCCGCGAGGGTGCCGACGTGGCGATCTCCTACCTGCCCGAGGAGCAGGAGGATGCGGAGGAGACCCGTCGCTGGATCGAGAAGGCCGGCCGGCGTGCCCTGCTGCTGCCCGGCGACATCCAGGACGAGCAGCTGGCCCGCTCCCTGGTCACCGACACGGTGGAGAAGTTCGGCCGGCTCGACATCCTCGTCAACAACGCCGGCTTCCAGTGGGGCCGGGCCGAGCCCAAGGGCATCGAGGGCATCGACTCCGCACGCCTGCACCGCACGCTGACCACCAACCTCGAGGCACTGTTCTGGATCACCCAGGAGGCCGCGAAGCACCTGAAGCCCGGCGGCTCGGTCATCAACTGCACCTCGATCCAGTCCTACGACCCCTCGGTGCCGCTGATGGACTATGCCGCCACCAAGGCCGCGATCACCAACGTCACCGTGAACCTCGCTGCCGACCTAGGCAAGAAGGGCGTCCGCGTCAACGCCGTGGCCCCGGGGCCCATCTGGACCCCGCTGAACGTGGCCACCCGCACCCCGGACGACTACACCGAGTTCGGCGGCAACACGCCCCTGGGCCGGGCAGGCCAGCCGTCCGAGGTGGCCGGGGCCTTCGTGTTCCTGGCCAGCCCCGCGGAGGCCAGCTACGTCTCCGGGACCGTGCTGGGCGTGACCGGGGGCCGCCCCGTCTTCTGAGGAACCGCTCGAGCTGTGCGCCCGTCGGCCCGTGAGGGTCGGCGGGCGCTTCGCCTGGGGGAGGGCAGGGCCGTGACGCGCCCGTCACATCCTCAGGGGAAGACGACGGTGCGGGCGCCGTCGAGCAGCACGCGCGACTGCGCGAACCATCCCACGGCCTGGCGCAGGGTGCGGCACTCGGTGTCCTGACCGATCGCCGTGAGCTCTGCCGGTGTGCGGGTGTGGTCCACACGCGTCACGTTCTGCTCGATGATCGGCCCCTCGTCCAGGTCGCTGGTGACGAAGTGGGCTGTGGCACCGATCTGCTTGACGCCGCGGGCGTGCGCCTGCCGGTAGGGGTTGGCGCCCTTGAAACCGGGCAGGAAGGAGTGGTGGATGTTGATGCACCGCCCGGACAGCGCCTCGCACAGCTCGGGGGAGAGGATCTGCATGTACCGAGCGAGCACCACCAGTTCGATGTCGTGCTCCTCCACTGCCTCCAGCACCCGTGCCTCGAACGCGGCCTTCTGCTCCGACCCCTTGATGGGCAGATGCTCGAACGGCACCCCGTAGAAACCGGCCAGGGGGGCCAGGGTGTCGTGGTTGGCGAGGATCAGCGGTACCTCCAGGGCGAGGTTCCCGGCGTCCACCTGGAACAGCAGGTCGCTCACGCAGTGCTTCGCGGTCGAGGCCAGCAGCAGGGTGCGCAGCGGCCGGCCGGCGACGTCGAGCACATGCTCGATGTCGTAACGATCGATAACAGGCTGCAGCTCAAGCTCGAACTGCTCCGGCGCAGCGGGGGTGTCGATCTGCAGGCGCATGTAGAAGCGGCCTGTCGACGCGCTCGCGAACTGCTGGGACTCCGTGATGTTGCCACCGGTGGCCACCACCGCACCGGTGACGGCATGGACGATGCCGGGCCGGTCGTGGCACACCAGGGTCAGGACGAGATGATGGCTGGGGCTGCTCATCCGGGCAGTGTAGGAACTACCGGAGCACCGGCGCGGTGGCGTCCGCAGTCCGGGTGCGCGCAGGGAACGGCCGAGGGCGGGTGCCCCCTGCCGCGACGGGTCCGCCGACTCAGAACAGGATCTCGCGGGTGGCCGGGGTGCCCCGAGCGATCAGGCGCCCCTCACGGTAGGAGGCGATGAGCCCGGCGTTCCAGCTGAGCGCCTCCTGCCAGTCGGCGGCGTCCAGGATCACGAAGCTGGCCGGCCTGCCCACGTCGATGCCGTAGTCCTCGCCCAGGTGGAGGGTGCGGGCGGCGTTGTGGGTGATGAAGCGGTAGGAGCTGCGGATCTGCTCGTGCCCCATCATCTGGGTGACGTACAGGCCGTTCAGCACCACGTCCCGCAGGTTGCCGGTGCCCAGGGGGTTCCACGGGTCCACGATGTCGTCCTGCCCGAAGCTGACGTTGATGCCGGCCTCGGTGAGCTCCTTGACCCTGGTCACTCCACGGCGCTTGGGGTAGGTGTCGGTGCGTCCCTGCAGATGCGTGTTCACCAGCGGGTTGGAGACCATGTTGATGCCGCTCAGGGTGAGCAGCCGCATCAGGCGCACCACGTACGCGTTGTTGTAGGAGTGCATGGCGGTGGTGTGGCTGGCGGTGACGCGGTCCCGCAGGCCCAGCTCGAGGGCGCGGGTGGCCAGGGTCTCCAGGCCCCGGGAGGCCTCGTCGTCGATCTCGTCGCAGTGCACGTCCACCAGCAGGTCGAACTCCGCGGCCAGCTCGCACACCAGGTTCAACGACTCCACGGCGTACTCGCGGGTGAACTCGAAGTGGGGGATGGCGCCCAGGGCGTCCACGCCCATCTCGGCGGCCCTGCGCATCAGCTGGGGACCATCGGGGAAGGAAAGGATGCCCTCCTGTGGGAACGCCACCAGCTGCAGGGTGATGGTGTCCCTCAGCTCCTCGCGCAGCTCCAACAGTGCCCGCAGGGCCGTGAGCTCCGGATCGGTGACGTCGACGTGGCTGCGCACGTACTGGATGCCGAACCCCGCCTGCTGGCGGATGGCGCGACCGGCCCGCTCCTTGACGTCCTCCACGGTGAGGTCGCGCTTGCGCTGGCTCCACACCTCGATCCCCTCGAACAGGGTGCCGGTCTCGTTGTACCGGGGCTGGCCCGCGGTGAGCGCGGAGTCCAGATGCACGTGGGACTCGATCAGCGGCGGCAGCGCGAGTCGCCCGGCGCCGTGGACTATCTCCTCCCCGTCGGTCGGATCCAGACGGGGGGCGATCGCGGCGATGCGGCCGTCACGGATCCGCAGGTCGCTGGTGGACTCGGCGTCCTCGATGCGCAGGTCCTTGATCAGCAGGCTGGGGTTGCTCATGCCGACAGTCTCTCAGGGGCAGCGGCCTCGTCGGGCCGGCCGCTGAACAGGTCCCCCAGCAGGTAGCACGCCACCGCGACGGCCATCGCGTTGATGGAGGCGATGCCCAGGGGCACGAACCAGCCCACCAGGCCCCCGACCACCACGCCCAGCACCGATCCCCAGGCCAGGCCCGCGCGGCGTGCGGGCCGCTTGGCCGCGGTGCCGACGTAGGCACGACGGTGCCGCAGGAAGTCCGCGATCAGGATCGCGCCGATCGGGGGCAGCGTGGCGTTCAGGACGTTCAGCCACACCACGAAGTTGTCGTACAGCCACAGCGCGCTCAGGGTGCCCACCGCACCGGCCACCAGCACCAGGGGGCGCTTGTCGATCTTGGTGACGTTCGCGAAGCCGAGACCGGTGGTGTACAGCGCGTTGTTGTTGGTGGTCCAGATGTTCGCACCCAGCACGATGAGGGCGGGGATGGCCAGCCCCTGCGCGATCATCACGTAGAAGATGTCCTCCTGGCCGGTGAACGCTCCACCCACGGCTCCGAAACCGAACATCAGGGCGTTGCCTAGCAGGAAGGCGACCACCGTCGTGATCACGGCGATGCGGGGGCTGCGGGCGAAGCGCGTGAAGTTGGGCGTGGCGGTGCCACCGGAGACGAAGGATCCCATCACCAGGCCGATCCCCGTCACCAGCGGCATGCCGGAGGAGGCGGCGAACACCTCGGCCAGGCCCCCGCCGTCGGTGGTGGCGGTGATCATCGAATAGGTGCCCAGCACCGCGATCAGCGGCACGGACACGAAGCTGACGATCTCGATGGCCCGGATCCCGTAGTAGGCCGACGCCGTCATCAGCGCACCGGCGATGATCACGATCGGCCACGGGCCGATGCCCAGCAGGTGCCCGGTGGGCAGGGCGAACATGGCCACCCCCACACCGAACCAGCCCATCTGCGTCAGGGCGATCAGCGCCGAGGGGAGCAGCGAACCGGTGGCACCGAAGGCCCGCTGCGCCAGCAGGTCCATGCTCATGCCGGTCCGGGCACCGATGTAGCCGAGTGCCCCGGTGTACGCCGCCAGGATCAGGCCGCCGATCGTGGTCGCGGCGAGGAAGCCGGTGAGGTCCAGCCCGTTGCCCAGGCGGGCGCCGACGCTCATGCTCGCGGAGAAGAAGGTGAACCCCAGCATCACGAAGCCCACGGCCCAGAAGCCGCGTCGAGCACTGAGGGGGACGGGTTCGAGGGAGTAGTCGTGGTCCCCGCGGGGAGGAGCGTCCGCAGCGGGGGTGGTGGGGGCGCTGTTCGTCACGGGGGAACTGTACGACTCGCCGGGGATGGCGGTGCCGCCGTTCCGGCATGGGGGCGCGAGGATGACGGAATGGACTCGCGTGACCTCACCTCCTCGATGCGACGGCTCGTCGCCGTCGTGGCGGGGCTGAACCTGATCGGCTGTGTGGTGGAGGGAGTGATCGCCTGGCGGATCGGCTCCGTGGCGCTGTTCGCCGATGCGGCCGATTTCCTGGAGGACTTCCTGATCAACACCCTGGTGCTGGTGGCGGCCGGTTGGCCGCTGGCCTCCCGCCGGAAGGCCTCGTACGCCCTCGCGGGGCTGATCCTGCTGCCGGCGATCGCGGCGCTGTGGACGGCGATCCACCGGATCCTCGAAGGAGGGACCCCGCAGCCGCTGGTGCTCGGTGCGACGGGTATCGGTGCCCTGATGATCAATCTCGTGTGCGCGATGCTGCTGGTGCGGCTGCGTTCCGGACACGGGTCGCTGGGCCGGGGCGCCTGGCTCGCGGCCCGCAACGATGCACTGGCGAACGTGCTGATCATCGTGGCGGGCGCCGTCATGCTGATGTGGGCCTCACCAATCCCGGACATCGTCGTGGGACTCGTGATAGCAGCCGTCAATGCCGGGGCCGCGGTCGAGGTGTTCCGGGAGGCCCGGGAGGAGCACCCCGAACTGGAGCTCGACGGGGACTGACCGGCCCGGACGGCACTGCCGATGCGGCTAGCCCCGTGCGCTGATGCGCAGCAGGTCACGGACTCAACTGATCCGCCAGATATCGCTCCAGCACCTCTGCGGCGAGGGGGTTCGCCCGGCAGGTGGACATCGGCACCTGGCCGAAATCGCGGCGGGGGAGCGGCCGCTGGCACAGGCGTGAGGTGATCGCCTGGTCCCAGTCGATCTCGACGAACCAGGCTCCTTCGTCCTGAACGATCCTACGCGCGGTGCCCACGGCACAGAGCTCCTGGCGCCGGGAAAGGTACGCCCAGATCCGGGCGCCGGCCTGCATGGTGCGGTAGCCGCTGCGCAGGCACCAGCGATCGATCTGCTGGGAGAGGCCGATCGCCTCCCACACCGCGGTGGCGTCCGCCCTGGTCGCCCAGTCGGACGGCTGATGCTCGGCGTGGGCTAGCGGGTCGATGGGCAGCAGCCAGTGGTTCATCCGCTCGAGCCTAGACCTAGAGGTCACCGTCCCACCCGGTGTGCTCCTTCCTCGCGGGGATGCGGCAGGGCCAGGGCGTTCCCACGGGCACGCCCCCGCCCT
>NZ_JALXKT010000015.1:0-54063 GCF_025144775.1 Brachybacterium sp. p3-SID957
CGTTGTCGCCACCGGTCTCAGCGGCCACCCCCGGGGCTGCGGTCGTAGCGTCGCCGCCGTCGCCCCACTGCCAGTCGGCCACTTCGGGGACGTCGGCACCGTGGGTGTAGGCGTAGGCGCGGGCACGCACGCGGGCGTCCTCCATCTCCTGGCGCAGCAGGGCCTGGGCGGTGCCCAGCCCCTCCACCCTGTCAATCACGTCCATCACCAGGTGATAGCGGTCGGTGTCGTTGCGCATCAGCATGTCGAACGGGGTGGTGGTGGTGCCCTCCTCCTTGTAGCCGCGCACGTGGATGCGGCCATGGCGGTCGTGGCGGTAGGCCAGGCGATGGATCAGCCACGGGTAGCCGTGGTAGGCGAACACCACCGGGATGTCCTCCCCGAAGATCCCGTCGAAGGCCCGCTGGGACAGCCCGTGCGGATGCTCCGTGTCGTCCTGAAGGCGCATCAGGTCCACCACGTTGACCACTCGCACCTTCAGGTCCGGCAGCTTCTCCCGCAGGATCTTGGCGGCAGCCATGGTCTCGATGGTCGGGATGTCCCCGGCGCAGGCGAGCACCACATCGGGCTCCTGGCCGGCCACCTCGGTGCCCGCCCATTCCCAGATGCCCAGACCGCGGGTGCAGTGGGTGATCGCGTCCTCCCGGCTCAGCCACACAGGGTTGGGCTGTTTGCCGGCCACCACCACGTTGACGTACTGCTTAGAGCGCAGGCAGTGGTCCATCGTCGACAGCAGCGTGTTGGCGTCCGGCGGCAGGTACACCCGGACCACCTCGGCCTTCTTGTTGACGATGTGATCGATGAAGCCCGGGTCCTGGTGGGAGAAGCCGTTGTGGTCCTGCCGCCACACGTGCGAGCTCAGCAGGTAGGTGAGCGAGGAGATCGGGGCGCGCCACTCGATCTCGTTGGTGATCTTCAGCCACTTGGCGTGCTGGTTCACCATCGAGTCGACGATGTGGATGAACGCCTCGTAGGAGGAGAACAGTCCGTGCCGGCCGGTCAGCAGGTACCCCTCCAGCCAGCCCTGGCACTGGTGCTCTGAGAGCATCTCCATCACCCGGCCCGTGGTGGCCAGGTGCTCGGTGTGATCGTGGTCCTCGAACTGCGCGTTCCACTGCTTGTCGGTCACCTCGTAGACGGCCTGCAGCCGGTTCGAGGCGGTCTCGTCCGGGCCGAAGATCCGGAAGGTCTCCATGTTCTGGGCGGTCACGTCCCGCAGCCAGGTGCCCAGTACCCGGGTGGGCTCGGCGATCGTCGCGCCCGGGGCCTGCACATCCACCGTGTAGTCGCGGAAATCGGGCAGCCGGAGGTCCTTGCGCAGCACCCCGCCGTTGGTGGCAGGGTTCGCCGACATCCGCAGACTGCCCTCCGGGGCCGTCGCGGCGATCTCGGCTCGCAGGGCGCCGTCCTCGTCGAAAAGCTCCTCGGGCCCATAGGAGCGCAACCAGCGGTCCAGATCCGCCAGGTGCTCATCGGTGTCGCGTGCGCTGGCCAGGGGAACCTGGTGGGAGCGCCAGGAGCCCTCGGTCTTGTGCCCGTCGATCTCCTTGGGCCCGGTCCACCCCTTCGGGCTGCGGAAGACGATCATCGGCCAGGCAGGTCGCTCAGTGGTCCTGCCCGCCTTCGCGTCCTCGGCCGCCTGCTTCTTGATCGCGGCGATCTGGTCAAGGGCCTCGTCCAGCACCTCGGCGAAACGGCGGTGCGTCTGGATCGGGTCCTCGTCATCGAAACCCCCGGTGAAGAACAGCGGCGTATGACCGTAGCCTCGCATCAGGTCGGCGAGCTCGTCGTCCCCGATGCGGGCCAGCACCGTGGGGTTGGCGATCTTGTAGCCGTTCAGGTGCAGGATCGGCAGCACCACCCCGTCGGTGTGGGGGTTGATGAACTTGTTGGAGTGCCACGAGGTCGCCAGCGGGCCGGTCTCGGCCTCGCCGTCACCGACCACGGTGAAGGCGATCTCGTCGGGCCGGTCCATCATGGCCCCGTAGGCGTGGGAGAGGGCGTACCCCAGTTCGCCGCCTTCATGGATCGAGCCCGGCGTCTCCGGGGCCACGTGGGAGGGGATACCGCCGGGGAAGGAGAACTGGGTGAACAGGCGACGCAGCCCGTCCACGTCCTGGCCGACTGCCGGGTACACCTCGGAGTAGGTGCCCTCCAGATAGCTTGCCGCCACCAGCCCGGGGCCGCCATGGCCGGGGCCGGTGATGTACATGGCCTTCAGGCCGCGCTGACGGATCGCGCGATTGGCATGGGCGTACAGGAACGTGAGCCCGGGCGTGGTGCCCCAGTGCCCCAGCAGCCGCGGCTTCACGTGCTCGCGCTGCAGAGGCTCGCGCAGCAGCGGGTTGGCCATCAGGTAGATCTGGCCGACCGAAAGGTAGTTGGCTGCGCGCCACCAGGCGTGGATCGACTCGAGCTCATTGTCACTGGGAGCCTTCGGCGCCGCATCGGGCCAGGACGGAACGGTGGACATGGTGCCTCCTCGGTGCTCGACGGTGCGAGCTGGACGATGCCGTGCCTCCACAGTAGGACGATCCGCGGGCCGCAAAAAGGGACCAGCACTGCGAAGAGGTGATCCGGGCCGTTCCGGTCGGGGCGAGCGGAAGGGGGGGGCCCCCCCCCGCCGGGGGCCGCCCGCTCAGGCTGTCAAGGCCGGTCCGGTCTGGTCAGAAGGCGGGGATCACGGAGCCGTCGGTGTAGGTGTCCAGGATGAACTGCTTGACCTCCTCGGAGTGCAGCAGCTCATCGAGCTTCACCAGGGCCTCGTTGTCCTTGTCGGCCTCGCGCACCACCACGAGGTTCGCGTAGGGGCTGTCCTCCCCCGGCTCGAGGAACAGGGCCTCCTCCTTCGGGTTGAGCCCGGCCTCCAGGGCGTAGTTGCCGTTGACGGCACCGACGGCGAAGTCACCCAGGGAGCGGGGGATCTGTGCCGCCTCCAGGGTGGTGAAGCGCAGGTTCTTGGGGTTCTCGGCGATGTCGGCGGGGGTGGCGGAGACGATGTCCACGCCCTCGGTCAGCGTGATCAGCCCGGCGGACTCGAACAGGGCCAGGCCGCGGCCGGTGTTGGCGGGGTCGTTGGCCACGGCCACCTCGGCGCCGTCGGAGATGTCGTCCAGCGAGCTCAGCGACTCGGAGTACAGGCCCATCGGCTCGATGTGCACGCCTTCGAAGGCGTGGAACTCGTAGCCCTTCTCCTCGACCTGCTGCTCGAGGAAGTTGGGGGTCTGGTAGAAGTTGGCGTCGATCTCGCCGTCGTTCAGGGCCTGGTTGGGGATCTGGTAGTCGGTGTACGGGGTGATCGACAGCTCGAGCCCGGCATCGGCGGCCAGGTTGTCCTGGACGTACTGGAGGATCTCGGCGTGGGGCTTCGGGGAGGCGCCGATGGTGATGGTGGTGACGCCGCCCTCCTCCGTGGGTCCGTCGGAGCTGGTGCCTCCCGCCCCGCAGGCGGAGAGGGTCAGCGCTGCCAGGCCGGCCGAGGAGGCGAACAGGGTGCGGCGGTCGATGCGGGTCATGGGGTCCTCCTGTGTGGGGTGTGTCGGGGTCGGGGTGCGCTCTGCGCGAGGGGCGGGAGCGCTCAGGTCGTGCGGGGGGTGGGGCGTGCAGGTGGGGCGGGCGGGGCAGGGCCCTGTCGGGTCACCGCTTCATGTCGTCGCCGTCATGTCGTCACCGGCTCACGGCACGGTGGTCGACGGCGCGCGCCAGTGCCGTGCCCGCACTCTGCAGGGCGATCACGATCAGCACCAGAATCACCACGGTCGCGATCATCACCACGTTGTCGTAGCTCTGGTAGCCCATGCGTATGGCGAGGTCGCCCAGGCCCTTCCCGCCGACGGCGCCGGCCATGGCGGTGTAGCCGATCACGGCGATCGCGGTGGTGGTGAGGGACCCGATGATGCCGGGCAGCGCCTCGGGCAGCAGCACCTGGCGGATCACCTGGAAGCGGGTGGCGCCCATCATCCGCACCGCCTCGATCTTCCCGGCGGCGACCTCCTGCAGGTTGATCTCGATCAGCCGGGCAAGGAACGGGATCGCCGAGATGGTCAGGGCGAACATGGCGGCGTTGGGGCCGGTCACCCGGCCCACCACGAAGCGCGTCACGGGGATCAGGGCGATGATCAGGATGATGAACGGGAAGGAGCGGCCCACGTTCACGGCGAAGCCCACCACGCGGTTGATCCAGCGGGTGAGGCCGTGGGGCGAGCGGGAGGTCTCGAACAGGGCGACCCCCAGCGGTACCCCCACCAGGGTGCTCAGCAGCATCGTCCCGGCGGTCATGTACAGGGTGATCAGGGTGTTGGACCACAGGCTGAAGTTCGAGTCCCAGGTGGTGAACACCGGGTTGGTGAGGATCTCGGTCATCGGCGTGCCTCCGTTGCCACCACGCCGGCCTCGCGCAGATCGGTCAGGAACTGCTGCAGCCCGGGCCGGGTGATCGGTGTGCCGTCGTGGTTGCGCAGGGCCAGCTGCACGCGCCCCACCTGCACGCCGGCGATGGTCTCGATGGTGCCGGCCACGATGGTGGCGCGGGTGCCGTAGGTGGCGGCAAGGTCGATGAGGTCCTGCGTGGTGCGCATCCGGGAGTTGCCCCCGTAGTCGCAGTCCACCATCACGTCGTCCACACCGGTGGGGGCCGGAGGCAGGGGGATCAGCTCCGAGGCCAGCGGGCCGGTGGGGTCGCTGGCCACCTCCAGCAGGCTCCCGGACTGCGCCACCGTGCCGTTCTCCAGCAGCGTCACCTCGTCGCACACCTCCCGCACCACGCTCATCTCGTGCGTGATGATCACGACCGTGATGCCCAGCCGTGAGCGCAGGTCGCGGATCAGCTGGAGGATCTGCCGGGTGGTCGAGGGGTCCAGGGCGCTGGTGGGCTCATCGCACAGCAGCACCTTGGGCTCGGCGGCGAGGCCGCGGGCGATGCCCACCCGCTGGATCTGCCCGCCGGAGAGCTGGGCGGGGTGATTGTTCTCGCGGCCCTCCAGGCCCACCAGGGAGACCAGCTCGGCGACGCGCTCGGCACGGCGCGCGGCGGGCATCCCGATGATCTCCAGCGGGTGCGCGATGTTCTTGGCGGCGGTGCGGGAGTCCAGCAGGTTGGCCTGCTGGAACACCATGCCGATTTCGCGTCGAGCCGCGCGCAGGGCGGCCCCTTCCAGCGCAGCGATGTCCGTGCCGTCGATCTCCACGCGGCCCGAGGTGGGCTTCTCCAGTCCGGTCAGGCAGCGGATCAGGGTGGACTTCCCGGCCCCTGAGCGACCCACGATGCCGTGGATCGATCCCTTCCCGATGTGCAGGTCGATCCCGCCCAGCGCGACGACGGGGTCTCCCCCGCTGGGCGCGGGGAAGACCTTGGTGAGGCCGTCCAGAGTGATCACCACGGCAGTGAATCATCGGGTGCTCCCCGGCCGGTAGCGCGCGTTCATCCAGCGACATATTCGCGGCCGGCGAGCCTCGCGGTGATGTCGCAGCTCACACAGCAGCGGGGGTGCGCTCAGGCGCCGCTGCCCTCGGCGAAGCTCGCATCGACGATCGTGGACACGTCCAGCGGCTCGCTGGAGGTGATCTGCCCGGCCTCGATCCACACCTGCTGCATGTTCTCCAGCTGGTCGGGCTGCGGCGCGAGGTCCGGCAGGTAGGAGTACATCGGGGAGGCCTTCAACACCTCGATGTCCTGCCCCAGGGTGTCGACGAGGATCTGGTAGACCTCGTCGGACTGCTGACCGTCGTCGGAGAGCTCCTGCGCGCCCTTGGTGAGGGCGGTGAAGAAGGGCTGGGCAAGGTCCGATCCGATGAAGGTCTCGGAATAGGTGACACCGGTGCCGGTCACGCCCTGGGCGGGCACCGCGAGCGGGGATCCCACTCCGGCCTCCTCGATGGAGGTGGAGAAGGGGGCCGACGGGGTGGCGGCGTCCACCGAGCCGTTGGTCAGGGCCGGCTCCTGGTCGGGGGTGGAGAGGTTGACGACCTCGACGTCGTTCAGGGTGAGGCCGCCCTCCTCGAGCATCGCCGCGAGCAGGTAGCCGCCGGTGGCGCCGGGGCCACCGGCCACCGCGATCTTGCGGCCCTCGAGGTCCGCGACGGAGCTGACGGAGCCGTCGTCGATCAGCTCCTGGCGCACCTCCAGGGCGGTGGGCGAGTTCTTCGGGTCGCCTGGGGAGATGCCCATGGAGCCCACGATCTTGAACTGCAGGCCCTGGTTGAGGGCATTGAACATGCCGGCGCTGAAGCCGGCGACCATAACGTCGAGCTGGTCGTTGGACAGCATGGGGATGCCGTCCTGGCCGGACTTCAGCGGCACCAGCTCCAGGGTGATGCCCTCCTCCTCGAAGAAGCCCTTGGCGTCGGCCACGTACAGCGGGGTGAACAGGGCCGAGGGCAGGTGGCCCACGCGCACGGTGCCGCCGGCACCGCCGCCACCACCATCGTCGGAGCCCCCGTTGCCGCCGCCGTTGCCGGAGTCCCCGGTGACGGCGGGGCCGCAGGCGGCCAGGGTGAGGCCCGCGGCTCCGGCGGGCAGGAGGGAGAGGATGGTGCGGCGTCGCATGGGGTGCTCCTTCATCGGGGCGGGGAATGGGGGTGCGGCAGTGCGGGGATAGGTCGGGGTCAGCGAGTGCGGCGCCAGGGCAGCAGCAGCTTCTCGGAGTGGACGATGAGCGAGGTGAGCACGGCGCCGATGATGCCGATCACCACCAGGCCCACGTACAGCTTCTCCGGCAGGAACAGCTGCCAGGAGTTCCAGATCAGGTAGCCCAGACCGGTGGTGGAAGCTCCGGTGAACTCGACGGCGGTCACCACCACCACGGCGGTGCCGGTCGCTGTGCGCAGCCCGGAGAACACAAAGGGCATCGCGCCGGGCAGCACCACGAAGCGGAACCGGTCGAAGCCGGTGGCGCCGTAGGCCGTGCCGGCCTCCAGCAGCTTCTTGTCGATCGCCCACACGCCGGAGACCGCGGCGATCTGCATGACGAAGAACGTGGTGATGAACACGGCGATGATCTTGGGCAGCTCGGTGGGACCGAAGATCATCAGCAGGATCGGGAAGATCGCGATCTTGGGCAGCGGGTACAGCGCGGAGAACAGCGGCCCCAGCGCTGCGTTCAGGGCGCGGGAGGAGCCCATGAGCAGTCCGACGGCGATGCCGCTGATCGCACCCAGTCCCCCGCCCACCAGCAGGCGCATCAGGGTGGGGCCGGTGTGCATCCACAGCTCGCCGCTGCGGGCCATCTCGATGCCGGCGGTGAGGATCCGGCTGGGGGGCGGGAAGAAGCGCGGGTCGATGATGAGGGCACGGGCACTGATCTCCCACAGCAGCACCAGCACGATGGGGGCGCTGATGGACAGGACGAGATCGCGGGTGCTGAGCGCTCGGGCATGCCTGCGCTGGGCCTGCGCGGCCTCCAGCGTGCGCTCCTCGCGCCGGCTGAGTGCCGCGTCAGCGGTGTCAGCCTGCGGACTGCGGGCAGGGGCCTGCTCGTGGGAGGCGCTCATGCGGTGGCCTCCTTCGTGCCGGCGCCGCCGGCCAGGGCGTCCTCACGCAGCGACTCCCAGATGTGGGAGCGCAGGCGGGTGAACTCAGGGGTGGCCTCCACGCCGATCGAGCGGGGGCGGGCGAACGGCACCTCGATGTCCTCCTTGAGGCGGCCGGGGCGGGGGGTCATCACGATCACCCGGTCGCCCAGGATGAGTGCCTCGTCGATGTCGTGGGTGACCATCAGGACCGTCTTGCGCTCCTGCTCCCACAGCGTGACCAGCTCCTCCTGCATCAGCATGCGGGTCTGGGCGTCCAGGGCGCCCAGCGGCTCGTCCATCAGCAGCAGGGGGCTGCCGGTGGCGAAGGCGCGGGCGATCGCCACGCGCTGGCGCATGCCGCCGGAGAGCTGGTGGGGGTAGGAGCGGGCGAAGTCCTGCAGGCGCACACGCCGCAGCCAGTCCTCCGCGATCCGGTCGCGCTCGGCGCGAGACGTGCCCATCATGCGCAGGCCGAAGGTGATGTTCTCCCGCACCGTCATCCAGGGGAACACGCCGTGCTCCTGGAACACGAAGGCCGAGGGGATGGGGTGCTCGGCTCCGGTGACCTCCACGGTGCCGACGGTGCGCTCCTCGAGCCCGCCCACGATCCGCAGGAAGGTGGACTTGCCGCAGCCGGAGGGGCCCACGACGCAGGTGAAGGAGCCCGGCTCCAGGGTCAGGGAGAAGTCCTCGAGCGCCCACACCGGGTCGGAGCCGGAGAAGAAGACCTTGGAGACGTCCTCGGCGACGACGGTGGCCCGGGCGGCATCGGCCTGCCGGGCCGTGTCGGAGTCCCGGCCGGCGCGGGAGTCGTCGGTGGGCGACGGAGCGGCTGCCATCGGAACTCCTCGGCAGGTCGTGACGGGATGATCGGGAGGATGACCGGGCGGGTCGATCGCCCCACTGTAGATCCGGGAAACGCCCCTGACCGCACCTGACCAGTCTGTGGACAAATATCCCAATAACCGGACAGAGGGGGTGGGGACCAATGCGGCACCGGAGCCGCGCCCATCCATGACATCTCTCATCGCCGGGTCGTGAGAAACGCACATGAGCTGGTGAAACAGCGCCCTACTGGAGAGGTGCGCGGCTCGGAAGAGTAGGGGCCATGAACACGACGAAGATGAGCCTCACCACCTCGACCCGGGCGCGCGGTTCCGGCTGCACACCGGCCACCTCGACCCCCACACCGGCCACCTCGACCGCCACACCGACCGCCCGGGAGTCCACTCGCCCCGCACGCACCAGTCCCACCGCCGATCGCGGCGTGCTGGGCGATGTCATGGGGTTCCGCCCCTCGGCGACGCTGGGCCGCGAAGTGTTCGCGATCGCGATCAACATCGTGATCGTGCTGGCCGTCGCCATCGCCGTGCAGCCCCCCGTGCTGGCCTGCGTCGTGGGCGGAGTGATCGTGGCCGTGATCCTGGCGGCGCGCCTCGCGGCCGGCTTCGCCACCGAAGGCTACGCCGAGCAGCTGAAGGGAGGGCGCTGACATGACTGCCACGACGACCGCACGGGACCTCACCACCGCGCAGGACGCCACTGTCCATGGCATCCATGGCTCGACCTCCGGCACCGCCGCACCGCGGGAGACGGTGATCCGCGTCGAGGGCCTCGAGCGCCGCTACGGCCGGGGCCGCGACAGCCATCTGGCCGTGGCCGGGATCGACCTCGAGATCCGCCGCGGCGAGCTGTTCGCCCTGCTGGGCACCAACGGCGCCGGCAAGACCTCGACCCTCGAGGTGCTGGAGGGCCTGGCCCGGCCCACCGGCGGCACCGCGAGCGTGTTCGGCCTGGACCCGTACCGGGACCGCCGCCATGTGCGCCCCCGCCAGGGCCTGATGCTGCAGACCGGCGGGTTCCCCACCGATCTCACCACGGCGGAGGCACTGCGCATGTGGACCTCCACGCTGTCGGCCCCGCGCCCGGTGAGCGAGGTGCTGGCGCAGGTGGACCTCGCCGACCGCGCCTGGACCCGCATCTCCTCCCTCTCCGGAGGGGAGGTGCGCCGCCTGGACCTGGCCTGCGCCATCGCCGGCGAACCCGAGCTGCTGTTCCTGGACGAGCCCACCACCGGGCTGGACCCCGAGTCACGCGCCCGCGCCTGGGAGCTGATCCGGGCACTCAAGGAGAACGGAACCACGATCGTGCTGACTACGCACTACCTCGATGAGGCCGAGACCCTCGCCGACGAGCTGGCGATCATGCATCGCGGACGTATCGTGCGACGCGGCACCGTCGAGGAGGTGGTGGCCGGCCACCCTGCGACCATCCGCGCGACCCTGCCGATCGACGCCCCGGCCGACGTCCCCGCTCTGCCCGTGATCCATGGCTCCAGCACCCGCGACCGCAAGGGCCGGCTGGAGATCACCACCGACCGTCTCGAGGATGACCTGCTGGCCCTGCTCAGCTGGAGCCGCGAGCAGGGCGTGGAGCTGTCCGGTCTCGACGCCCGCGCCGCGAGCCTGGAGTCCGTGTTCCTCGAGATCGCCGGATCCGGCTTGGAACCCGGCGAGACCCCGGCCGCCTGACATCCCGCCGCCCCCACGCCTGTGCGGTCAGCGCACCCGCAGGCGGTCCCACCTCCAGAAGGAACAGTCCCCATGAGCACCCCCACCCTCGACCCCGCGACCACCCCGTCCACGCCGACGGCCCAGCAGGCCGCCACCGCCCGGTCCCGAGCGACGAGCCCCCGCCGCGCCCCCCGCCTGCTGGGCCTGGCCCGCGCGGAGCTGACGCTGCTGCTGCGCAATCGCATGCAGCTGGTCACCGCGCTGCTGCTGCCCCTGTCGGTGCCGTTCCTCTACCTGCCGCTGGCGCGCCAGGGCGGCACCCGAGAGGCGATGGCCTCGGGCCTGGGCACCATGTTCGTGGTGGCGCTGCTGTTCGTCGTCTACTACAACCTGCTCAGCTCGTACGTGGCCCGCCGGCAGGACCTGGTCCTGAAGCGCCTGCGCACCGGTGAGGCCTCCGATGCGACGGTGCTGATCGCCACGGCGGTGCCGGCCCTGCTGATCGCCTTCGTGATGATCGGTGTGATGGGTGCGATCGCCGCTCCGCTGCTGGACCTGCCCCTTCCCGCTCGTCCCGGGGTGCTTGCGATCGGCCTGGTGCTGGGGGCGGCGGTGATGGTGCCGCTGGCGCTGGCCACGGCGAACATGACGCGCACCGTGGAGGCCGCCCAGGTGACCTGCCTGCCCCTGATGGCGGTGCTGGTGATCGGGGCGGGGGCCGCGATCCCGCTGCAGATGATGCCGGACTGGTTCGGCCGACTGGTCGCGCTGGTGCCCTCGGCCCCGATCACCGCGTTGGTGCGCCTGGGCTGGCTGGGTATCGATGCCGAGGGCGCTGCGCTGAGCACCGCCGAGGTGTGGACGCAGACCACCCAGCAGACCGGGATCCTGCTGGTGTGGCTGGTCCTCGGCATCCTGTTCGTGCGCAGCCACTTCCGCTGGGAGCCCCGTGGCTGACCTCCGGGTGCACGGCGGCACGAGGATGCGGCCGGTGCGCACCCGCCGCTCAGAAGGGCGGCGGCGTGCAAGACCTCATCCCTGTGCCCTCGTGCGGATCGGTGCAGTCCGGCCCGCAGTCCTCCTCGGGTTCATCCAGCAGCCCGCTGCGGAGGGCGGCCGCCATCTGCAGATCGGTGCGGTACGCCTCCCAGGACTCCTGGAGCGCCTGGGCCATCACCGGGGTGAGCAGATCCCGATTCGGGCAGATCGACACCCGCAGGCCGCTGCCGCGCAGTTCCCAGTGGGTGGTGCCATCGGGACCGCGAACCGGGTCGATCAGGCCTTCCGTCTTGAGGCGATGATGGGTGAAGCACAGCAGGTGCAGGTTCTCCACGCAGGTGGCCCCGCCGTTCTCAGGATCGGCGTGGTCGTACTCCTGGATGTGGTCGGCCTCGCTGGCATCGAGCGTGGGGCGGGTGCAGCCGGGAACGGCGCACACCGGGTGCTGCAGGCGCAGGTGTTCGAGCATTCCCGTGGCGGGACGGTACGTGGTCGCCTCGATGGGCAGGTACCGGCCGTCGACCGGATCGGTGAGGATGCGGTGCCAGACGGGCTCGCCCGCAGCCAGCCGCCTGGCCATCTCCGCCGGGATCGGGGTGAGGCCGTCCAGCACTGCCGGGGTGTCGGAATGACCGAGCAGTGTCAGGAACGGGACGGTCACCTGCATCCGGAATCGCGGCGCGGGGACCTCGACCCCGCCGGTGTCCAGCACGCTGCGGGTGAGGATCGCGTAGCGCAGCTGTGCCAGGCTCAGGGGGCTGCCGGATTCGTCGGCGGCGCCATCGATGTCGAAGGGGATCGGTGCACCGGCGGCCAGGGCCTTCCGCTGTGCGTTCTGCACGGCGCGGGCGCCGTTGTCCAGGCGGCGCGCGAGCGCGAGGATCTCCGGGACCGGGCCGGTGATGCGCAGGCAGGCGGTGCCATCGTCGATGGGGGACCGCTCCAGGGCGACATCCCGCAGATCCTGAGGGCGGGCGACCCCCTCGCCCTCGCGGACCAGCCATGCAGCCAGCAGTCGCAGCTCGCGACGGAACCGTGCGACGGGGATGGAGGCGAGGTCCCATTCAGAGACCCGCGCGTCGACCTGCGCCTTCTGCTGGGGTGTGAAGTCCCGGACGGTGCGCAGTATCCGATCGAACCATTCCACCGGGAGATCGCCGCTCTCCAGGCAAGCGAGCAGCCGGGGCAGCTGATCGACCGCGGTGCGGGCGGCGCGCAGCAGGGAACTGGCCTTGTCCCTGGTGGTGCGCAGGGCGATCCCCACCAGGAGGCCTGCTTCCTCGCGCTCCCCCGGTGGCTCGCCCGGCTCCGGCTCCGTCCACATCGGCGCGATCTCGCGCAGCAGCCGGGCGTGCTCGACGGACCTCCGGCGCTCCTGCGCGATCAGGCGGCCCGCCGCCGATGCCTGCGCCGAATCAGGGTCGATGCCGAGCCTGTCGGCCAGGGAGTCGGTGGTCAGGGGCTGGCGCGCTGTCACCCTCGCGCGCGGGGCCCGGGGCTCGTCGGGGACGCCGCGGACCCGACGCCCACGTGGAGCGCGGCGCGGCTCCTCGACCAGCCGGCCGTTCTCCCAGCGATGCACTGGCACTGCGCTCCCCTCCCTTCCGACGTCGACGTCGATCGATGTGAACCACGCTACGGAGGGGGTATGACAAACGAACCTCGCCGACCCGCTCCCCCACGACGCACGCCGTCACCGCCATGGAAGGATCGACCCATGACCACCGCCTCCCGCCCGTCTTCGGTGTTCTTCTGGTACACCGCGACCTCGGCGCTGGTCCTGGTCGCAGGCATGCCGGTGTTCGCCCTGTTCGTCAGCTGGGTGGAGCCCCCCGATCTGCCTGACCACCCCTTGTCCGCCGCCCTTTTCGTGCTGCAGACGGCCCTCTCCACCGCCGCGGCTGCGTGGTGGCTGGTGCGCTGGCGCGACGGTCTGCGCGATCGGCCGCTGCCCCGGCGGGCGCATGTGGCCGCGGCCGCGCCCGCAGTGGTGGCCCTGGTGATGCTGCTGGCGCGCGCGATCTCTCCCGCGGCGCCCGACGAGCAGGACCCCATGGTGATGATCAACCTGATCACCGTTCTGTCGGGTCTGGTCACCGTGCACATGGTGCTGCGCTGGTGGACCGCGATCCTCTCCGCTGCAGCCCTGACCGGCATCGCCGTGCTGGCCGGGCTCCCCTTGCCCGTCGCCGCCCCGATCGGATCGTTCATGCTGGCGATCGTCATCGGTCTGCGCAGCTCCCTGTGGCTGCTGGAGCTGGTGGACGGCATCGACCGCGCCCGGCAGATGGAGGGCCTGCTCGCACTGGCCGAGGAGCGCCTGCGCTTCAGCCGCGACCTGCACGACGTGATGGGCAGGGACCTCTCCTCGATCGCGGTGACCGCGGAGCTGGTCACCCAGCTGGCCGAGCGCGGTGACCCGCGCGCCGCCGAGCACGCCAGGTCCATCTCCGCGATGGCCCGCTCCTCCCTGGCCGACGTGCGCGCCCTGGTGCGCGGCTACCGCGACGTGGACCTCGCCTCTGAGCTGCAGGGCACTCTGTCGCTGCTGCGCTCGGCGGGGATCCGCACGCATCTGCGCGGCGAGGTGCAGGACGTCCCCGCCGAGCATGCGGAGGCCGCCACCTGGGTGCTGCGGGAGGCCGGCACCAACCTGCTGCGCCATGCCGACGCCACCGCGGTCACCATCGAACTGGGGGCCGGCGGGCTGACCGTCACCAACGACGGCGCTTTGGCCGTTGCGGCCGATGGGGGCCAGCCCGTCACGGAAGGTGCCCAGCCCGTCACGGAGAGCCCCCGCCCCGTCACGGAGAATGCCCGGCCCGTCACCGAGGGCACCGGTCTGCGCGGCCTGCGTGAGCGCATCGGCCCCGCGCGTGCCCTCAGCGCGCGTCGGGAGGGCGAGTCCTTCACGCTGGCCCTGCACTTCGCGCCCGGGACCGGCACCGCATCGACCCCCGGCACCATCGACCCGGCCGAGACCGCACCCACCCCGTCCGATGGAGGACCCCGATGACTCCCAGCACCCCGACCACCCCCGACAGCCCGCTGCGCGTGGTGCTGATCGACGACGAGAACCTGATCCGCTCGGCCCTGGCCACCATGCTGAGCCTGGAGGAGGACATCGACGTCGTCGCCCAGGCGTCCTCGGCAGCCGAGGGCATCCGCGCCACCTCGGAGCACACCCCGGACGTCGCCGTGGTGGACCTGCAGCTGCCCGACGGGGACGGCCTGGAGATCTGCGCGGCCATCGCGGAGCACTCCCCCGCCACACGGTGCATGATCCTCACCTCCCACGCCCGCCCCGGCTACCTCAAGCGGGCCCTCGAGCAGGGGATCCTGGGGTTCCTGCCCAAGACCACCTCGGCGCCCCAGCTGGCGGAGGCGGTGCGGGCGGTCGCCGCGGGCAGGCGGGCGATCGATCCGGAGCTGGCCGCGGAGACCATCTCCTCCGGCGACTCCCCGCTCACGCCGCGTGAATCGGACGTGCTGGAGTACGCGGCCGACGGCGCCAGCATCGACCAGATCGCCCGGCGCGCGCATCTGGCCGAGGGCACGGTGCGCAACTACCTCTCCAACGCGCAGGCGAAGCTGCAGGCGTCGAACCGGCACGAGGCCGTGGCCATCGCCCGCAGGCACGGCTGGATCTGAGCGCCGGGGGCGGGGCGACCGGCGGCCTCCCCGCCTGCGGGATCAGCCGCGTGCCGCCTGCGGGATCAGCCGCGTCCCGCCTGCGGGATCAGCCGATGAAGATGCCGTTGCCCGGCCCCAGAGGAATGTCCAGGTAGAAGAAGACCGCCAGGATCGCGGCCCAGAAGATCCAGAACGGCACCACGAAGGGCAGCATGCGGGCCATCAGGGTGCCGAAGCCGGCATCGGGCTGGTAGCGGCGCAGCATGCCCAGCAGCACGATCATGTACGGGTTCATCGGGGTGATCACCTGGGTGGCGGAGTCGCCCACGCGGAACGCGGCCTGGGTGAAGGCGGGCTCGTAGCCGATCAGCGCGAACATCGGCACGAACACCGCGGCCATGATCGCCCACATCGAGGAGCCCGAGATGATGAACAGGTTCAGGAAGCTCGCCAGCAGCATGAAGCCGACGATCGCGGGGAAGCCGGTCAGGTTCGCGCTCTCCAGGCCCGCGGCGCCGGTGACGGCGATCCAGGAGCCGATGCCGGACCAGTTGAACAGGGCGATGAACTGGCCCAGGATGAACGCCAGCACCAGGAACGGGAGCATGTCCTTCAGCGCGTTGGTCATCATCGCGACGGCATCCTTGGTGGTGCGCAGGGTGCCCACCACCCAGCCGTAGATCGCGCCGACCACCACGAAGTAGATGAACACGATGAACACGATGGAGTCCAGCAGCGGGGACTTCGGCAGGAAGCCGCCCTCCTCGTTGCGCCACGGCGAGCCGGAGGGCAGCACCGCCACCAGCAGCACCGCGGTGAGCACCACGGCCGCCAGCACCGCGATCAGCAGGCCCCTGTTCTCCTTCGGGTCGAGCTCGGCGCGCATCTGCTCGGCGTCGGCACGATCGGTGGCGTCGGAGTCGGTGGCGATCTCGTCGCGCGGGATGCCCTCACGGACGATGCGCGGCTCCAGGATGCGGTCGATGATGAAGCCGGCCACGATGCCCAGCACGATCGAGGAGGCGATGTTGAACCACCAGTTCGAGACCGGGTTCACCGGATCGAACTCGTAGCCGGGCAGGGCGCCCATCACGGAGGTGGTGATGCCGGCGAACAGCGCGTCCAAGCTGGTGGGGAACAGGTTGGTGGAGTAGCCCGCACCGGCTGCGGCGAAGCCGCCCAGCAGGCCGGCCACGGGATGACGGCCGGCTGCCTTGAACACCAGCGCGGCCAGCGGGGGCACCACCACGAAGGCGGAGTCGGCCATGATCGAGCTGACAACGCCCACCAGGCCCACCACGTACGGCAGCAGCCAGGCCGGGGAGGAGCCGAACAGCTTGCGCACCGCGGCCGAGAGCATGCCGGAGTGCTCGGCGATGCCGATCGCGAGCAGGATCGGCAGCACGGTCTTCAGCGGCGGGAACCCGACGTAGTTCTCCCCCAGGCTCGAGGTGAGCCAGGTCAGGCCCTCCCCGGTGAACAGGCCCTTGATGACCGTAGGCTCATCCGTGCCGGGCACGGTGACCGAGACGTCGGCGAGCGCCATGCCGGTGGACACCAGGCCCGTGATCAGGAACAGCACGAGGAACAGCATGAAGGGCTCGGGCAGCTTGTTGCCGAGCCTCTCGACACCGTTGAGGAGCCGGTCGCCGAGCCCGCGGGGGCCGGACGGCTGGGTGGTCGCCGTGCTCATAGGTTCTCCTGGGGGATGGGATGGGTCGGGGATGGGGGGAACCGTCGGCCCGGGGTGGGCCGGCAGGGAATGGTACGACGCCGGCGGCACCGGCCGGGTGTGTTCAGTCGAAGTAGCCGGGCACGTCGATCGCGCCGCCGGCCTCCTCGAACTCCTCGGTGACGGCCTTTGAGAGAGCGGGGTCGTGCAGCACGTCCAGCAGGGTCGCGGCCAGGCCGTAGGCACCGTCGGCCGCGGCGCTGCGGGCCAGGTCCGAGGTGGCGGCCTTCGCGAACTCGCGGGTGTGCAGGGCCGTGTCGGGGTCGGCGATGCGGATCATCGGGTGGATGCCGGGCAGGCGGAAGCTGACGTTGCCGAAGTCGGTGGAGGCGGCGAGGGTCTCGGAGACCACGCCGCGGGGCAGCGGGTCGCGGCCGCGGCGCCGCTGGGCCTCCACCCAGCGCCCGGTGAGGGTGGTGTTGGTGCGCACCGGCAGGGACGGGGGCTGCTTGTCCCAGGTGACGGTGACGCCGCAGCTGGTCATCAGGGCGGCGCCGCGGGCCACGTCCTCGATGCGCCGGGACAGGTCGCGCAGCGTCTCGGGGGCCAGGGACCGCACGTACAGGTCCAGTCGGGCCAGGTCGGGAATCACGCTGGCCCGGTCGCCGCCCTCGCGGATCACGGCGTGCACGCGGTCCGACGGCGGGATCTGCTGGCGAAGTAGTCCGATCCCCTGGTACATCAGGCTCGCGGCGTCCAGCGCGTTGCGGCCCATGAAGGGCTGGGCGGAGGCGTGGGCGGTGCGGCCGTGGAACTCGACGGTGAGGGTGCGGCGGCCCAGCCAGGCGGTGTCGGCCACATCGTGGCTGAAGGGGTGGGCCATCACGGCCATGTCGATGTCGTCCCACGCGCCGCCGGCGGCCATGACCTCCTTGCCGGAGTGGCCCTCCTCAGCGGGGGTGCCCAGGTAGACGATGCGACCGGGCACGGCCGACGGGTCCTTCTTCGCCAGCGCCGCGAGGGCCAGGAACGCCCCCAGACCCATCACGGCGATCACGTTGTGGCCGCAGCCGTGGCCGACGACCGGCAGGGCGTCGTACTCGGAGAGCACCGCGAGGGTGGGGGCGCCGGGCGCGGCAGCCGCGTCACTCTCGGCCCCGGTGGCGCCTTCCGCATCGGACGCGGCGGCCCCGCGGATCTCGGCGCGGATGGCGGTCTCGACGCCGTGGGCGCCCAGCTCGGCCTCGATGCCGTGCTTGCGCAGCACCTCGACGATGGCCCTGCTGGACCGCACCTCCGCGAAGGCGACCTCGGGGTGCTCGTACAGGTCCAGCATCAGCTCGACCAGTTCGCCGTGGACGGCCTCGACCTCTGCCTCGAGCGCGTCGTGCAGCTGGGCGGGGGCGCCGGTGTGCTCGGAGCCCGCGTGACGACGGGTGCGCATCGCCGTGCGGGTCTGCGCCTCGAGCTGATCCACGTAGTCGGAGGACGGCGGGATCGGCTCGGCAGCGGGGAAGGTCGAGAGGTCCAGGAGGTCGCGGGGGTCACGGTCGGTCATTGCCGCAGGATAACGACCGGCCGTTGCGATCCGTGCCGGATGTCCGGGATCGACCGCTTCTGCGCGGGCGGCTCGCCGCCCCCGCTCAGGCCTGCCGCGAGCGCGTCGGCCTCGGCCCGGCGCGGGACTGAGCAGGCCCATCATCCGAGGTCAGCGGCGACCCCGGCGATGACCCCGGCCAGCTGCCGGGGTGCGCTCGCCATCGGCCAGTGCCCGCTGTCGAGATCCACGAAGCGCAGGTCCCGCACTGGCTCGAGCTCGGGCAGATCGCCGGCGGCCAGCCACTGACGGGCATCCTCGGGCGAGTACTCGGGGCACACCATCGCCACCGGCACCTCGTGTCGACGCGGGTCGGTGTAGTGCACGGGGGCGCGGGTGACGGACTCGGGCACAGGGTGCATGCGGGCCTCGAGCCAGGCGCGGGCCCCGGCGTCGAGGTCGTCGCTGTCCGGCCCCGCGAATGCCTCCCAGCCGGGGAAGACGCTGACGCCGTCCGAGACCGGGGCGAAGCCCGCGTAGGCCTCTCCTTCGGGAGCGGGCATGCCGCCGATCATCACCACCGCGGCGACGTCGTCCACACGGCGGTCCGCCACCATCCAGGCGAGGGTGGAGGCCGCGGAGTGCCCCACTACCAGCACCCGGTCGTCGGCGGCGTCGATCGGGGCGAGGGCAGCCTCGAGCTGGTCGTCGAGGCCGGCGGCTGCCGCCGCGGGGGCCGCGCCGGGTGTGGCGGCACCCTGGCCGGGCAGGGTGAGGGGGAAGGGCCGGTGCAGGGCTTCGCGCAGCGGTCCCAGCACGGGCTCCCAGACGGAGCCGTCGAGCCACAGCCCGGGCAGCAGGATGATGTCCATGGAGGAAGTGTGCACCCCTTGACCAGCGGACGCCAGGGGCTCACGCTGGCTCCGCCGGCCCGACCAGTCGCGCCCATCCACCAGGAGCGGCCATGAACGAGGACGGTCCCCTCGCCACCGGCGTTCGCGATGCCGACGGCATGCGCGATTCCGGCGGGTGCGCTGTGCTCCTGACCGTCATCGGCGTGCGCGTGCCCGCAGTCAGCGCTTGCGCCGCGCGCGGAAGAAATCCCGCAGCAGGTCACCGCACTCCTGCCCTCGCACGCCCACGGTGACCTCGGCGCGGTGGTTCAGCCGGGGCTCGCGCAGCAGGTCGTAGAGGGATCCGGCGGCCCCGGCCTTCGGGTCCATCGCCCCGATGACCACGCGCTGGATACGGGCGAGCACGATCGCACCCGCACACATGGTGCACGGCTCGAGGGTGACCACGAGTGTGCAGCCGGTGAGGTTCCATCGCCCGGTCGCCCGGGCGGCCTCCCGCAGGGCCAGGATCTCGGCGTGAGCCGTCGGGTCCTCATCGGCCTCCCGGCGGTTGCCGGCTGCGGCCAGCACCTCACCGCCCGGTCCCAGCACGAGCGCGCCGATGGGGACGTCGGCGGGCTCGCGTGCGGCAGCGGCGCGGGCCTCGTCGATCGCCAGGCCCATCAGGTCGTCGTCGGTCACGGGCTCATTGTCCCGGTTCGTGGAGCGCACTGTCGCTGCTAACCCGCATCGCGCACAGCGACCAGGGCACTCACCAGATCCGTCGCAGTCCGCTGACCTGGTCGAACATGCGGTCCGAGCTGACCAGAGGGCATCCCCTGCGCAGCGCTTGAGACGCGAGCATGCGGTCGAACGGATCACGGTGCGCCCACGCCATGGTGCCTGCCAGGAGGGAGTCTGCACTGCTCACGGGAAGCTCTCGCGCCAACCACCGTTCGAGGTTGCGGACGTAGTCCAGGACGAGGTGCTCACCGCCGGGCAGCTTGCCAATGCGCACCTTCGTGGCCAGCTCCCACGCCGTTGCCGCGCTGACCAGGACGACGACATCGGGGTCGGCAAGAACCTCCGTGGCCGCGGAGGAGAGTCGCTCCGGCTGCGACAACCCCCAAATCAGCACATGGGTATCGACCAGCAGCTCCACTCACGCCTCCCACGCCGTGAGCTCATCCTCCGGCAGCTCGTCGAAGAAGCTCTCGGGGAGTGTGTAGGAGATGAACCCGAAGGGACGGGCCTCCAGATCAGAGCGCAGCGGTGCCAGGCGGGCGACCTGCCGGTCCCCCCGGGCGATCGTCACCTCGGCACCGCTCTCCACCTCCCGCAGCAGTGCAGACAGCTGCGTCTTCGCGTCCTGCACCTTCACCACGCGAGGGGCATCGTGATCTGCCGTGGCACCGGAACTCTCCGTTGCCCCCTTCTGCACTGCCCCACCCTGGACCCTCATCCTCCAAGGCTAAAAGCTCGAACCACCCTGGTCAACCGATCTGGTCAACTGCGGAATGCACACCCGCGGGAACTGGGCGACGAAGGGCGGTGCCCCACCGGACGCATCCGATGGGGCACCGCAGCAGGAAGGGCACAGCAGGTCAGGGGCGCATGCCCAACTCGAGCTCGTTCACGATCATTCCCACATGGGTGTAGTAGTTCAGCGCACCGAACAGCAGCAGGAACAGGCCCGCCGTTACAAGGAGAGCCACCACGAGCTTGGCCAGGCCCGGCACGACGGCCTGCTCGGTCGCAGCCGCGGCACGCGCGGCCTCGGCGTCGGACTCACGATCCGCAGCGCCGTCGGCGTCGGTCGCATGGGCACCGGCGGCGCGCTTGCCCGTGGAGGAGGCCTGGGTCACCACATGGGGGTAGCGGTGCGCATTGGCGTCGACCACGCCGTGCATGGCGAAGGGGAACAGCGCCGCGGCGATGCCGATGATCCCGTACAGGCCGGAGATGATCGCGGCCTCGAACCAGGGCCACTTGGCGAAGTAGCCGGAGATCGGCTCCCACTCGGGGGCGGCGAACAGGGTGTAGATGTTACCCACGAACAGGATGGCGATGCAGGCCAGGCCCATGCCCACGATGAACGGGGTGAGCGGGCGCAGTGTCTCGAAGAAGTCCCGCAGGGGGTTGGTGGAGGCGCGCAGCTCGTCGCGGCGGCGCCACAGGAAGAAGGCCAGTGCGGCCATCAGCAGGCCGAAGGCCAGGGCGGGCTCGCCGAAGATGATGTTGTCGAAGGGGAGCTCCTCCAGCGGCCACACCAGGGTCATGTGCAGGCCGGTGGTGATGAGCACGGCGGCCAGCACGCCGAAGCTGAGGGCCCAGCCGTCGTAGGCGACGGGGCGGAGGGCGCCGTCGGCCGCGGGCCTGCGCATGCCCAGCAGTTCCCGCAGGAAGAGGACCAGAGTGAGCAGGCCGGCGCCCGCGGCGATGGCCATGATGGTGTTGTAGATGATCACTCAATCAACATACCCGCGGCGGGTTCTCGGTAGGTCCGACGGTGGTGTCTGATCGCTCAACAGCGCGGCGCGAGACCCCGCCGTCTGCAGGAGCCCCGCGCCGCCAGCGACCGTCGGTCCCGATCAGCTGCGGATCGAGCGGGTCAGCGCCGCTCCGGCACCGAGGATCATCAGCACGCCCAGGGCGATCACCCAGCCGACGTTGTGGACGAGCAGATCCGGAAGCACGGCCGCACCGTAGAAGGAGGCCGGGATCGCATCGGTCACGGGCCCCTCACCGAGCTGCAGCATGCCGGAGCGAACGGCATCGACGGCGGTGGCGGCCATGATCAGCGCGGCCAGCACGATCGTGGTCAGCAGACCGGCGGTGCGCAGGCCGTCGAAGGCGGGGGCAGGGCGGGCGCTCGGGGCGGTCTTCGTGGTGGGGGTGGTCATCGTCTTCCCTTCCTCTCAGGGGGCGTCGTTCGTCCGTACGGGAATCACTCTTCCGCGACTGCGGCCGTCCGGGCAGAGCGCTCTGTCACCACTGTCCCCTCACATATGTCACCGGTACCTCGGATCCGCTGCCGCTTGAGGACCCTCCGCGTCCTCGCATCCCCCAGGCCTCCGGTAGATTCGGGGCCATGCGCGTCCTCGAGATCGACCACCCGCTCGTCGCCCACAAACTGACGGTGCTGCGCGACCGCTCCACGCACTCCTCCGTGTTCCGCCAGCTCGCCGACGAACTGGTGACGCTGCTGGCCTACGAGGCCACCCGCAACGTGGCCGTGGCCCCGGTGCAGATCGAGACCCCGGTGACCGAGATGACCGGCACCAAGCTGTCCCGTCCCAAGCCCATGGTGGTGCCGATCCTGCGCGCGGGCCTGGGCATGCTGGACGGGCTCACCCGCCTGCTGCCCACCGCCGAGGTGGGCTTCCTGGGCATGGTGCGCAACGAGCAGACCCTCGAGGTCACCACCTACGCCAACCGCCTGCCCGAGGACCTCTCCGGCCGCCAGTGCTTCGTGCTGGACCCGATGCTGGCCACCGGCCACACCCTGATCGCCGCGTGCGAGTACATCCACGAGCGGGGCGCCCGGGACATCACGTGCGTGACCCTGCTGGCCGCCCCGGAGGGGCTGAAGGCCATGCAGGAAGCGGTGGATCCGTCCATCGACCTCACCATCGTCACCGCCGCGATCGACGAGAAGCTCAACGAGAAGGGCTACATCGTCCCCGGTCTGGGCGATGCAGGCGACCGCCTCTTCGGCGTGGTCGACTGACACCCCCGCTCGGACCCAGCCCCTGTCCCGCTCCGCGATCCTGCGCCGCGCCGCCGGCGGTGTCGCGCCGGGCGGGCGCCTGGTGCTGCGCCGCTGCAGCTGATCCGCCCGGGCTCCGATTCGCCCTGCCTCCGTTTCGCACCGTCTCCGTTTCACAGTGTGAACACTGTCTTGCCCTTCAAGCGTCCCGGGTGCATGATCGCCGCATGACATCGATCGCCGTTCGCGTCGAGGCCGCCATCCGGGTGGCCTCCGCCATGATGCGCTCGATGATGATGATGATGATGCAGATGATGCAGCGTCAGCCGAGCCTCTGAGCGCTCGAGACACCTCCGGGGTCGGCTGACAGGAGCCGGCCGGAAGGCGCGGGTTCCAGGTGCCACCGGGAGCACACCCCACAGATCCGCCACCGTGCGTCGATCACCGGGATCCCGGGTCCACCATCCGCCGCGCCCACCGCGCCGCACCCCGGAGAACTTGCATCATGACCATCGCACTGGACCGCACCACCTCTCACCCCCTGCCCACCCGTGGGGCGACCGCCTCCCACGACCTGCGCCTGTCGACCCCCTCTTCCCCGCGCACCGACCGCGGCGGCCGGCCCTCCCCGGCGCCCGCCCACGCCCGGGCCCTGCCCTCCGGCGAGAACGGCGTGACCATCACCGTCTCGGTCACCCTGCCCTCCGGCACCGGTGACGTCGAGGCCGCCCTGCTGGCCGACAACCTGCGCGCTCAGGCCACCCGCCTCACCTCGGCCCGCCGCGGGCTCACCACGGTGACGGTGACCAGCCCGCGCCCCTTCGTGGCCGCGCCCCGCAGCGAGAAGGCGCTGCCTCCCACTCGTCAGCAGGCCGCGATCAGCCCGCTGCGCCCGCGCCGCACCGGCACCGTCTCCCCCACCTCCCCGGCCCGTCGGGATGCGGAGAACGCACGCCGACGCGCCTTCGCGGCGACCGCCGTCAGCCCCTCGAGCCCCTCCGCCCCGGGGGACAGCGCCCTGGTGCTGGACCTGTACGGCAGGCGCGTGCGGATCGACGGCCAGGACGTGGACCTCACCTACAAGGAGTTCGAGCTGCTGGCCCACCTGGCGCGCAATGCCCGTCGAACCGTCTCCCGCGAGGAGCTCATGACCACCGTGTGGTCCGACGCCCCCGCCGAGACCGGTGAGCGCACCGTGGACGTGCACGTACGGCGGCTGCGCACCAAGCTGGGCCGCTACCGCAAGCTGGTCTCCACCGTGCGCGGTACCGGGTACCGCCTGGACCCGGGCAGCGACGTGGCCATCCTGGGCTGAGGCTCAGGAGCGCCCCTGCTCAGCGGCTCTCCTGCTCAGGGGCCGTCCTGGCCGTCCAGCAGCACCGCGCCCCCGACGCGCGCCAGGTCACGGCCGGTGATGAGGAAGCGGTGGTACTCCTCGGTGGGTACGAAGTCGAAGAGGCCGGTGCGCTCGCTGCCGTCCCGCAGGGTGATGCTCCACCGCCCGCGGGTGCCCCCGACGTTCATCACGGTGGCGCGCGATCCCTCGGGCAGGGCGTCCAGCGGGGTCTCCGCCGCACGCAGCAGGTCGATGCGGTCGATCTGCTGCCAGGGGATCGTGGGCCCGTCGGCCGCGGTGGCCCCGGTGTGGTCCAGGCGCAGGTGCGGGTCGCCTGATCGCAGCGCCTTCTGGCCGCGGCGGGGGCGGGACCACAGTGCCCGCGTCCCGGCGGCCAGGACCACGGCGGGGATCAGCAGAAGCAGGCCCCAGCGGGTGCCGAACCAGCCGATGTACAGCGCGGCGGAGGCGAAGAACGCGCCGATCAGCAGCAGGAGCAGCGCTGGTCCGCGGGACAGCCGACGCACGGCGTCGACCCGACCGGCCTCGGGGCTCAGGGAGACGTTCACCCCGCCATGGTCTCAGGCGCAACCGCCTCGTCTCAGGCGCGGCGCATCCCCCTGGAACGGGACGAGCGGCCCGGAGCTCTGCGCCGACAGTGTCGGGGGCTCACGGACCGCTCGTCATGCCTGTCGTCCGTCAGGGGTGGGTGCGGGCGAACAGGCTGGACGGGCTGCCAAAGGTGGGGGGAACCTGGCGTAGTGCCCGTCCGGCCGCTCCCCGTGAGGGGGGTCTCGAGAAGCGGCACATCTATGAAGTTGTCAGGTGCATGAAACCCGCGGTTTCAGGAGCACGACGGGGACACTATCAGGCCCACCGGGAAGTTTCGCCTTCAAGCACTGTCTACCCCACCACACCTCTGGATCCGGCTCTCATGCATGCGGTGCGCACCCGTTCCTCAGCCGCAGCCACAGATCGCGCGAGGATCGTGCGAGCACTGCGCACACGGTCGAGTCTAGACCGCAGGGCCCCGGCTGTAAACGCTCACGGGACGATTGTTCCCGCAGGTAGAAGCGGGGCTGACGATCCTCCACCGGGGTCTCGAGCGCGGCAAGGGATGGTCAATTCTCCGCCAAGCACGGCGCGCCTTCCCCACCGCGCCGCCATATCCCCCGGGTAGAGGTCAGCGGGTGCGCCATCTCTTTGCTCACCGGCGGTGCCGTGGCTCACCAGCGCAGGGTGAGTGCAGTCGCATCGTCGTGGATCTTGCGGGGACGCCGCGCGGGATCGAGAGCGCGCTCAGCGGCCCGCAGCTGCTCGAGCAGTTCCTCCGGCGCGGTGAGCAGGGTCTCGCTGAGAGAAGCGGGCGTGTGCAGGCCCAGCCGGTCGATCGCACGCGTGATGCCATCGCTGACCAGGTGCACGGCCCGCAGGTCCGCGAGGGGCACGCTGCCGGTGAGGGCCTCGTCGGCGGCCTCCGGCTCGTGCCGGGCCAGCCAGAAGCCGCCGGGGGCGTTGCGCATCGCCTCGACGGAGGGCCCCGAGTGGTCGGCGAGGACCAGATGGTCGACCCGGTCGTCGGTGATGCGGCGCACGGTGCCGTCGCGGTGGTGCAGCAGCAGGGAGGAGTCGCACAGCACCAGGTGCTCGAGCCGGTCCTCGCACCGGCGCACGGCCACCACGGTGGCCGACGGCGACCCGGCGTCCAGATCGCACTGATCGGCGTGCAGGTCCCGCACCGCGGTGATGGCATCGGCGAGGGCCTCGCGCAGGGTGCGTGCGGGATCGCAGGCGCGCAGCAGCAGGTGAGCGGCCAGGGTGTGGGAGTACCAGGCCACCGAGTGGTGGCAGCCAGCACGGAACCGCTGCGGGACCCCGGCCCCGTCGAGCACCACGGCGACCTCGCCCAGCACACCGGCGGCGTCCTCGTCGGCGCCCGGGAGGGCCTCGTCGGTGAGCAGATGAGCGCGCACGCTGCCACTGTAGGTGCACGAATGCCGCAGGTCGACCGTAGAGTGGTGCGGTCACCGAGCACACCGCATCGGGGACGGATCCGGGCCCACGCGGGCCGCAGTCGTGGAAGGGACCGATCGATGATCGCGCAGGCGCGCATCACCTCCGACACCCGTGCGAGCGTGCACCTCGACAACGAGGTGGTGGAGGTCGAGGGAGCCGATCTGTCCGAGCTGCGGGCGAACGTGAAGCAGGTGTTCATCACCGCCTCGCAGATCGAGGGCTCCGCCCTGGACGTGGTGATCCTCGAGCCCGGGGCGCGTCACTTCCTGCGGGTGGAGCCCAACGGGCAGATCTCCCCGCGCGAGGCGGGCCCTGAGGACGAGGACCTGCCTCCGCTCCCCACCGGCGAGCGCCCCTCCTCCTCCCTTCAGCCCTCCGGGGGCGCAGCCGCCGCGCCCTCCGGTCGGCCCGGTGACCCCACGGCCTCCCCCTGGGACGCCCCGTCCTCGGCGCTCACGCACACCGGGGAACTGCCGGTGGCACGCACGCATCGCGCGGGCCGCCGTCGTGCGCACGGCGCCCACGCCTCGGCGCACTCCGCAGCGTCGGTCGCCTCCGCGCCGTCCGCGAGCTCGGCGACCTCCGCGGTCTCGGCCGCCTCCGCCGCGCCCGCGCCGAGCTCCACCCCGGGCTCGCCCCCGTCGGCTCCGTCGGCGCCTTCCGCGCCGTCGAGCGCCGGGGAGACGTGGCGTGCCCGCACGGCCGACGACGATGCCGCCGAGGCCGGAACGGCCGGGCCCCGCACGAGTGAGCCGGTGCGGCAGCGACCCGACGACGAGGGCCGCCCCACCCTGAAGGACCTGCAGGCCACCACGGCCCGCAAGCCCAAGGCGAAGGCCGCCAAGGGCTGGCAGGGCTTCCTCACCCGCGCCACCGGCGGCGTGATCTCCCCGCGCCCCGGCAGGCGTGAGCAGTACGAGATCGACCGCCTGGAGCGGATCCGCCGCCCCCTGGACGGCCCGCGCAACATCGTGGTGGTGAACCTCAAGGGCGGCGCCCACAAGACCACCGCCTCACTGATGATCGCGGCCACGCTGGGCGTGACCCGCGGCGGCAACGTGCTGGCCTGGGACAACAACGAGACCCGCGGCACCCTGGGCTGGCGGGGCATCCCCACTGATCACACCCGCACCGCCGTGGACCTGCTGCACGACCTGGACCGCATGAAGGCCCCGCAGGCCAGCGCCGCGGACCTGGATCCGTTCATGCGGCCGCAGGGAGCGATGCGCTTCGACATCCTGGCCTCCGACGAGGACCCGGGATCGGCTGCCTCGATCGACGCCGAGGCGTTCACCGAGCTGAACGACACCCTCTCCCGCTTCTACCGGATCAAGGTGATCGACACCGGCAACAACGTGCGGGCGTCGAACTGGATGGCTGCGGTGCGCAGTGCCGACCAGCTGGTGATCATCTCCACCGTGCGCGAGGACACCTTCAACGCCGCCGCCTGGATGATCGACGAGCTGCGGGCCACCGGCCTGCAGACGCAGGTGGAGCACGCCGTGACGATCCTCTCCCACTCCTCGAAGGGGAAGTTCGACCCGGTGCTGCGCACCCGCCTGATGAACCACTTCGGTGCGCACACCCGCGCGGTCACCGAGGTGCCCTACGAGCACCAGTTCGTGGACGGCTCCCACCTGGACTGGAACCGTGTCTCCTCCGCCACCAAGGAGGCATGGCTGGACGCCACCGCCCTGATCATCGACGGCATGTGAGCACCCGCGCACGTGTGCGGCCATGCCGCGCGTCGTCCACAGCGACGGCGGCAGGCCGCCCGATGTCGGTGCCGCGATCTAGTCTGAGCAGATGCCCACCCGCCGCCTGCACCTCGTCGTCGACGACGACCTCGGCCCCGCGCTGTGGGTACGGGAGCAGGTCGCTCCGGGGCGCTCGCGCGCGCTCAGCGAGCTCGCACCCGTGCAAGCACAGTCCCCGCACGCTCTCGCCGAGGTGCTCGCGGCGGCCCCGGCCACACTGCGGCACCGGGTGCGGATCCCCGGGGCCCCCGGCACCCCTGATCGCCGCGTCCCGGCCCTGCCCCTGGACGGGCCGGCGCTGATCGACCTGGTCGCGGCAGTGAGTGAGGGCTTGGGCGAGCGCTTCGGCGCCGATGCCGTCGAACAGCTGTCACAGCTGGTCACCGAGGGTGCGGCGGTGCGGCTGGCCTCCGAGGGCCCGGCCTCCGAGCTCACCGTGATGCCGGATCTGCTGGCCGCGACAGTGCTGGACGTCGAGGCGCGCGCGCTGGTGGCGGCGCGGGACCTGCGGGTCGATGTGCAGTGGCATCACGGGCGGGCGCTGCTGCAGTGGCAGGCTCCCACCGAGCGTCGCCCGAGTCTGCTGCACGCCCTGGTCGACGCCCATGCCCGGCAGGCCTTCGCCGCGCACCTCGCGCAGTGCTCCCCCACCCCTGCAGCCCCCGGCGCGGACCGGTACGGCGTGCTGGCAGCGCTGGCCGGGGAGACGGAGCTGGAGGCCGAGGTGCCCGAGCAGCGAGCGATCGCGAGGGCGTTCGCGGCGTACCGCGACTCGGGCCGCATAGGGGTGCAGCTGACCTCCACCGACAGCGAGCTGGTGGTGCGCCTGCACGAACCCCCGGTGGGCACGGCCTGGCCGCTGCAGACGTGCCTGCGGCAGAGCGACGGCACCGTGCTCCCGGTGGCCGATCTTCGTGCGGTGGGCGACGTGACCGCGGCGGGGGCGGCGGAGGCCACCGCCGAGGTGATGCGCCTGGCTCCCACGGTGCGGCAGGCCGCGATGGACGACACCGGCGTGGACTGGCTGCTGACCACCGCCGAGGCCGGCACGTTCCTGGCCCACGACGCCCCGGGGCTGGAGCAGGCGGGTGTGACGGTGCTGCTGCCGCGCGACTGGACCAAGCAGGCGGCCACCCTGCGGCCCCAGGTCACCGAGGAGCCCGCCGGGGAGCGCGAGTCCTCCGTGGGACTGGGACAGGTGACCCAGTTCCGCTGGCGGATGGCCGTGGGCGAGACGGACCTGACCGACGAGGAGATGGCCGAGATCCTGGCCGCACAGTCGGAGCTGGTGCAGCTGCGCGGCCGGTGGGTGCGGCTGGATGCGACCACCCTGCGCGCCGCAGAACGGTTCCTGGACGAGTTCACCGATCGCGCCAAGCGCTTCCGGCGCCTGGCGGCCGAGCGGGCGGCTCGCCTCGCGGGCCTTCCGGAGCCGGAGGGGGGCGCGGCCGCCGAGGACCCCGGCGCCCCCGGCGCACCCGCGTCCGGGAAGGCCGGTGCGTCGGCCGCTGACGATCACCCGATGCCGGTGCTCACGTCCCTGTTCCCGGTGCCGGACACGGTGCCCGGATCACTGAGCGGGGTGCTGCCGTGGGCCGAACTGTTCTCCCTGGTGCTGTCCCCGCACGCCGCGGAGCTGCACCTGGGGGCAGCGGCTCTGCAGGATGCCGACAGGGCCGGCATCGCGCGCCTGCTGCCCGGCGGGCCCGGACCCCGCACCCTCCCCCAGCCGACGACCCTGCAGGCCACCCTGCGGCCCTACCAGCAGGCGGGACTGGACTGGATGTGGGAGCTGCACCAGCTGGGGCTGGGCGGGATCCTCGCCGATGACATGGGCCTGGGCAAGACCATGCAGGTCCTCGCCCTGCTGTGCCGCGAGCGAGAGCAGGAGCCGGGGCGCAGCGGGCGCACGAGCCGCGGTGAGTCCCACCCCGTCGGCCCCACCCTGCTGGTGTGCCCGATGTCGGTGGTGGGCGCCTGGCAGCGGGAGGCGCGGGCCTTCGCCCCTCACCTGGCGGTGCACGTCCACCACGGCGGGGATCGCATCCGCGATGAGTCCTTCGTCGCCGGCGCGGCCGACATGGACCTGGTGATCACCACCTACGCCCTGCTGGCGAGGGACCTGCCCGTGCTGCAGCGGGTGGACTGGCATCGCGTGGTGTACGACGAGGCGCAGCACTTGAAGAACGCCCACACGCAGGTGAGCCAGGCGGCACGGAGGCTGCGGCCCCCGCACCGCCTGGCCCTGACCGGCACCCCGGTGGAGAACCGTCTGGAGGACCTCCACTCGTTGATGGAGGTGGTGGAGCCGGGACTGCTGGGCAAGGCCGCCGATTTCAGCGAGCACGTGGCCTCCCCGATCTCCAAGGAGGCCGATCCCGGGGCGCTGGCCCGGCTGAAGCTGGTGACCTCCCCGTTCGTGCTGCGCCGCGTGAAGACGGACCGGGCGATCATCGCGGACCTGCCGGAGAAGCGGGAGCTGACCCGCACCGTCACCCTCACCCCAGAGCAGGCCGGCCTGTACCAGGCACTGGTGGAGGATCTGAAGGACCAGCTGGACACCGCCACCCAGAAGCAGCGGCGCTCGGTGGTGGTCTCGACCCTGACCCGGCTGAAGCAGGTGTGCAACCATCCCGCGCACTACCTGGGGGACGGCTCCCCGATGCTGCGGGAGGGGCACCACCGCTCCGGGAAGCTCGAGCTGGTGGACGACCTGTTGGAGACGGCCTTCGCCGATGGCGAGAAGGTGCTGCTGTTCACGCAGTTCACCACCTTCGGGCACCTGCTGGTGCCGTACTGGACCGAGCGCTTCGGGCTGCCGGTGCCGTTCCTGCACGGCGGGGTGGCGAAGAAGGACCGCGACCAGATGGTGGCACAGTTCCAGGCGCAGCGGGACCAGCCCGGGCTGATGCTGCTGAGCCTGCGCGCCGGCGGCACGGGTCTGACCCTCACTGCCGCCAACCACGTCGTGCACCTGGACCGCTGGTGGAACCCGGCGGTGGAGAACCAGGCCACCGACCGGGCGTTCCGCATCGGGCAGCGGCGGGACGTGCAGGTGCACAAGCTGGTCAGCGCAGGCACCATCGAGGAGCGCATCGACACCGTGCTGCTGGACAAGCAGTCCCTGGCCGATCTCACCATCGCCCCCGGTGAGGACTGGCTCGCCCAGCTGGACGACGACTCCCTGCTGGAGCTGCTGTCGCTGTCGGAGGAGGAGAAGGGCGGTGGTCCGGGGTGAACATCCAGCTGCGGTCCCGGCGCGGGCCGATCGGAAAGGGCTGGCACGCGGTCGCCCTGCGCAATGCCATGGAGACCATCCTCGGGGTGGGCAGGGCCTCGGGCGGTCGGGCGGATGCCCGCTCGGGCCGCGTGGCCTGGATCGATGTCACCACCGGCACGGCCCGCGGCGCGGTGCAGGACTCCGACGGGGAGCTGTACCGCCCGCAGCTGGACCTGCCGGCGTTCTCCGCTGCGGACACAGAGGCGTTCCTGGTCGTGGCTCGCGCCCACCCCGGGTTGCCGGCCACCATGGCCGCCGGGGAGTACCCGCAGCTGGTGGAGAAGGAGCTGTCCGCGCATGAGGTGTCCCTGCTGCCGCGCGGCCCCTCCGAGCTGTCCCATGACTGCTCCTGCCTGGACTGGCCCGGGCCCTGCCGTCACGTCGCGGCGCTGGCGTACGTGCTGGTCGAGGCGGTGGACGAGAAGCCGCTGCTGCTGCTCACCCTGCGCGGACTGCGCATCGAGGACCTGGTGGCCCCCGTGAACACGGGTCCGGTCCCGGCTGACGACGCATCGGCACCGGAATCCGACGGGCCCGGCTCGGGCGACGCCGCTGCCCCCGACGGTTCGGGCGACGCCGCTGCCCCCGACGGTTCGGGCGACGCCGCCGCTCCCGCTGGTTCGGGCGACGCAGGTCCTGCCCGCCGCTCCCCCGGCTTCGACCCCCGACGAGCGGATCCCGCCCTGGTGGCCGAGGTGATGGGCGAGCACGTCGCCGCGGTGATCGCAGCGTTCTACCGGGACGGATCACCCGGGGACGTCGACACCCATCCGGACGGCCGCGCGTAGTTCCCGAGAAAACAGTCGTCGACCGCGCACTGGCGGCGGTCGTCGTTTCCTGCGGGCGGCACCCTCCCGTCGGCTCGCAGCCCACGGCTGTGCTGTGCACCCGCCGCCCCGCCGCGATTGCGGCCATGCCGGCTCCCTGGTCCACCCGATACGGTAACAGGCATGCAGCACACAGCACCCGGCCCCGCCGCTCCCGCCCCCGCCGTTCCCCAGCAGGCCATCGACGAGATCGCCAAACTGTACGAGAAGACCATCACCGACCATCAGATCGCCGGCGTGACCTGGGCGATCGTCGGGGGTCACGGTCACGACGAGGCGGTGCTGGCACACGGTGCGGCCGGGCACCGCGAGCTGGAGGACGGCGAGCCCACCCCGGGCTCCACACCGATGGGGCGCGGCAGCATCTCCCGCATCGCCTCGCTGACCAAGTCCTTCACCGCCGCGACCATCCTGGCGCTGCGCGACGAGGGCAGGCTGCGCCTGGACGATCCCGTCGAGCAGCACCTGCCGGAGGCCGCCGGCGCCTTCGACTCCCCCGCCGATGCCCGCCCCGTCACCCTGCGCGACCTGCTGTCGATGAACTCCGGCCTGGTCACCGACAACCCGTGGGGTGACCGCCAGGAGTCGATGACCCGCGAGGCCTTCGCCCAGCTGCTGCAGGGCGGCCTGGGCCGCTCGAACACCCCCGGCACCCGCTACGAGTACTCCAACACCGGCTTCGCGATGCTGGGCCGGGTGATCGACGAGATCACCGGTCGGGACTACACCGTCGAGATCCACGAGCGCTTCCTGGACCCGCTGGGCATGGTGGACACCGCATTCGAGACCTCCGGCCTGGACCTCGCGCGCCTGGCCACGGGCCACCGCCTCAACGAGCGCAGCGACGCCACGCGCTTCGAGGCGGTGCCCTTCGACCAGCCCGGTGTGTACGGGGCGATGGCGGGCCTGTACTCCACCGTGGACGACATCGCCACCTGGGTGCGGTTCCTCGCTGCGGCCGATGCTCCTGACGCCGCGGGCCGCTCCCAGGACCTGCTGTCCACCGGATCACGGCGCGAGATGCAGCAGATCCATCGTCACCATGTGCTGCCGCCCCTGCCCGCAGGCACGGACGGCACCTCCCCCGGATTCGACCGCATCCGCGGCTACGGCTACGGCCTGGCGGTGGACGTGCTGCCGGACCTCGGGGAGCTGGTCTCCCACTCCGGTGGGTACCCGGGGTACGGGGCGTTCATGCAGTGGCACCGCGACTCCGGTGTGGGTGTGGTGGCGCTGGCCAACAGCAAGTACGCACCGCTGGGAGTGCTGTCGGTGCAGGCACTGCAGATCCTCGCGAAGCACGAGCCGCGCCTGCTGGCCGACCGCATCCCCACCCCGGCCCCGCGCACCCTGCAGGCTGCCGGTGCGGCCCTGGACTGGCTGCGAGGAGCGGGCGACGCGCTGGCCGACACCTGGTTCGCCGACAACATGGACCTGGACATCTCCCGCGCCGAGCGGCGCCGCCGCCTGGAGCAGGCCCTCGAGCAAGCAGGCCTGGTGCTGGGCGCGCTGGGCTCCCTCACCCCCGAGGGCGCCGTGCCTCTCAGCCAGACCCACCTGCGCTGGACCGTTCCCGGCGCGCAGCAGGAGGAGGAGTCGTCCGAGCCCACCCAGGCTCCGCGTCGGCCGGGCGCTCCTGGCGACCAGGCCAAGCACGGATCAGCGGACGGTGCACGTGACGGTGGGGACGGGGCGAAGGATCTGCGGATCGACCTGCAGATGGACCCGCGGCGCGAGGCCCTGGTCCAGGGGCTGGACACCGTGGCGGTGCCGCGCGCCTGAGGGCGGGTCCTCAGCCGAAGGCGGGGCCGTCGGCGGTGGGCGCGCAGGAGAGGTAGTGGCCGTCCTCGGTCAGCCCGATCACGCCCACGTCCTCCGGGACGCATTCCTGGCCCACGGTGACCAGGGCGTACGCCGAGTCGATGCTGCTGGTGGCCCCGGCGTTGCCGGAGCCGTCGAAGATCATCACCAGCACCACCGCCACGATGATCCCCAGGACCACTGCGGCGATCGCCCCCAGCGCCACCGCCATCAACGTGCTGCGGTTGCGGCCGGCATCGGGTCCGGTGCCGGTGAGCGTGCTGGTGATGGTGCCGGTGATGCCCTGGGAGCGGGTGCCCTGCTGCGTGCTCGTGCGGGTGCCGACAGCAGTGGGGGTGCCCACGCGCGAGGAGCCCTGCGGGCCGTGGCCGCCCGGCGCGGTGCCCTGCGGCCCGCCGCCGTGACCACCGGTGGCGCGCCCCCCGGGACCGCTCGTCGGACCGCCGGCCCGCTGCGGGCCCGTCTGCGGGGAGGCGGATCCGGCGGAGAACCCCTGCTGGACGCGCCCTGCGCGGATCGCCTCCATCGAGGAGGCGGAGACCCCGGGAGCGGGGCGCTCAGGCCTGCGCGCACCCGGAGCGTTCGGGGGCAGCGGCGGCAGCGTGTCGGTGAACTCCAGCGGGGTGCCGTCGGCCAGGGTGAGGGGGTAGCCCCGCGGTACGCGCGGCAGATCCCGGCGCACGCTCTGGGCGTCCTGGTAGCGCTCCTCGGGCTGGGCCGCGAGCAGCTTGCGGATCACGGCCGACAGCTTCGGTGTGACTCCGCGCAGGTACTGGTTGAGCTCATCGGGCCGGAAGGCGCCGTCGTGCAGCTTGATGGGGCCGTTCAGCGCCACCAGCGCCACCACGCCCGCGGCGTACAGGTCGTGGGAGGGCGTGGGCTCGGCCATCGCGAACAGCTCCGGGGCCATGTAGCCGGGGGTCCCGTTGACCATGCCCACGTGGGTGAAGCGCACATCGGTCTCGTGCACGGCGATGCCGAAGTCGGCCAGGCGCGAATGCGGCCAGGCCCGGCCTCTGGGTTCGAACATGATGTTGGCGGGCTTGACGTCGCGATGGATCCAGCCCTCGGAATGGATGTGGGCCAGGCCGTCCAGCAACTGCTCCATCACCACCACCACGGCGGGCTCGGCGAGCTTGTCCTGCTTCTTGACCACCGACTCGAGGGTGCCGCCGGAGACCAGCGGCATCGCGATCACCACGTGCTCGTCCTCGGCACCCCAGCCGTAGGGGGTCAGCAGGTGGGGGTGGTCGAAACTGACGCCCTTCTCCCGCACGAACCGCATGAGGTCCGCGGAGTCGCGCTGGCGCAGCACCTTGGCCGCGCAGATCTCCTGCGTCTTCTGATCCCAGGCACGCCAGACGGACCCGGATCCCCCCTTGGCGATCAGGTCTATCAGCGCGAAGCGCCCGACGATCACGTCTGCCATAGCCCGGCCAGCATATCCGCGATGCGGACCGGCCGTTATGCTGACGGTGTCGGGGACGGGCTGCAGAGCACGAAGGGGGGACCCGTGATCGCTCCGGAGCTGCTGATCGCCGCCCCTCTGGGGGACGACTCCTTCTGGGATCCGGTGAAGGCGAACTGGTCGCTGTTCGGGATCCTGCTGGCCGGCACCGCGGTGCTGACCATCGCCTTCGTGGTGTGGCTGGTGATCCAGCCCGAGGAGCCCGATCACGACACCAAGGAGCTGGTGGACCGCGCCGTGGACCGCGACCACGACCGGGCCCGCACCATCTCGCGCCGCATGGACGCCGATGCGGGCCGGGCCGACACCTCCGAGCCCGAGCTGCGATGACACCGGGGCCTCCCCGGCCCGGGACGCCGCCCACGGGGTCGCTCCCGGCCGGGCGCGCCGCACGTGCACTGCTGCCCCGGCGCCGTCTCACCGCGACGGTGCTGGGGATCGGCCTGCTGGCTCCCGCCGCCTGCTCCCCCGGCGCCCAGCCCGTGGCCACCGACCCCGAGCTGGCGCGCGATCCACTGGCCACCGTCGATCAGTCCGCCTGGGACGCCCACGAGGCGGGTGCGCTCACGGGCCTGCCGATCGAGGGCGACCTCGCCGACTTCGCGAGCTGGGAGGAGGCGGGCCTGGACGACTCCTCCGTCGCCTCGACGCGGCAGCAGCTGGTGGACTTCCTGGGCACCGTCTACCTGAGCCCGTCGAGCTTCGCGGGGCTCTCCGATGCCGAGACCCGCTCCCGGGTCGACGAGGTGACCCCGGACTTCTGGAAGGACGATCTCGCCGAGGCCTGGGACGAAGGGAACCGCCACTTCTACGCCTTCGCCCTGGCCGATCCCTTCGCACCGGTGGGGGCACCGCGGATCGCCGCGAACTGGTACCGGGCCGAGGACGGCTCGGTCCCGCAGCTGATGACCACCGGTACCTTCGCCCACACGGTGATCGACACGAGCTCGCGCGAGGTGGGGGTGGTCGCCCAGCGCTTCGCCATGCGGGTGGACCTCGGGGCTCAGGGGGAGGCGGTGCGCGGCATGCACCAGGTGACCCTGCACGGGCTCGACCTGTGCGCCACCGGGGAGGCCGGCGGCCTTCACGTACCCGCCATCAGCACCGCTCGCGCGCATCAGGCCGTGCAGAGCGCCACCATGGACCAGGTGATCGCCTCCCCACGGGTACCGCGCACCGCACTGGACAGCGGCTCCGAGGATGCCCGGCAGGGCGATCGGGAGACCGTCCTGTTCTGCGACTGAGCCTCCCGGTTCGGCGACGGGGACGCGCACCCCGACCGGACTTCGTCGGCTGTTCACCTGGCCGTGGCCGCCCGGTCACCGCGGGATTCCACGTGGGAAATCCTGTCCTCGTACGTTCGTGCTGCTGCCGGCGCGGGACGAGGAGGGGGGTGCACCGTGGACCAGGGCCGCACCCTTGTGATCGCTGTCGATGGGCTCGATGCCGCCGACCTGGCCGACGGGCCGCTCACCGATCCGGGATCGCCGCTGCGCGACGCCCTGCTCCGCCATGCCGTTCCTCTGGAGATCCGAACCGGCGGTCCCTCCGAGCCCTCACCGGCCCTGGTGAGCCTGATGACCGGCGCCTCGGTGGGGCACACCGGTGTGGCGATGGAGCTCGCCTTCGATCCGGCCGAGCCGGCCGTGGGGGGCGTGTGGTACCACGACGACCTGCGGATCCCCACCCTGCTGGAAGTGGCGCGGTCCCGGGGGGCCGTGACCTGCGCGCTCCAGTGGCCGGCCACAGCCGGGAGCGGGGTTGACCTGTGCCTGCCCCTGGTGGAGGACCTGCGCCGCTATCGCGACCGCTGGAGCATGGCCGAGCAGACCAGCTCCCCGCGGATGGTGGCCGAGCACCTGCGGCACCGGCGGGAGGCCGGGCTGCACCTGTCCCAGATCGAGCCCGACTCCCTGGTGGGGCAGGTGAGTGAGGAGGCTCTGTCCGGCGGCCGGGTGGACCTGGCGATGGTCCGGCTCAGCGGGCTGGGTCGGGCACGGCGCCGCGAGGGGTGCACCTCCTCCGCCGCGAGGCGGGCCCTGGCGGTCACGGTGGAGGCCCTGGACCGTCTGGTGGTCGCGTTCGCCGCCACCGAGGAGGATCGGATCGTGCTGGTGCCGGGGCGTCCCCTGGTGCCCGTGGAGCTGCTGGTCCACCCCAATGCCGTGCTGGAGCGCCATGGCCTGGTGCGCACCGACGGCCCGCGGCTGGCCGGCTTCCGGGCACTGGTGTGGCCCGACGGCCCGCGCGGGGTGCTCCACGTGCGGCGCGGCGAGAGTCCCTCCGTCGGCCGTGCGGCGATGGAGGCCCTCGCCGAGGTCGCCGCGCACTACCGGCTGAGGCTGCGGCCGGTCGACGACGGGGTGGGGGCCACCGCTCAGACCGACGTGATCGCGGTGCTGGAGGGGACCCCGGGCACCGTGTTCGGCCTGTCCCCCACGCACCGTCCCCTGGTCGAGGGCGATGACCCGTACTACGCGGGGCCGCGTGCCGTGGCCGATCCCGCCGCGTCCACCACGGTGCTGGGGAGCGGTCCGGGCCTGCCCGGCACGAGGGTGGAGGGCGGCTGGGCCGATCTGGGCGTGACCCTGGCGGAGTCGATGGGGCTCGTCCTTCCCGCGGCGACGGCCTCCGGGATGCGCCCGGCCGCACTCGCCCAGGCCTGAGACCCCGGTCAGCGGATCCGGCGCAGCAGATCCATCAGCGCGTCCCATCCGCGCTGCACCGGGCCGACGGTCTCCTCGGCGAGGCGGTCGCGCAGGTCCTCGAGCGCGGGGGCATGGCGGGCGATGTGGTGGTCGCCGTCGTGGACCGCGTCGTCCACGTCCCCTCCCTGCACCTCTCGCGGGGACACGGCGAGCGCGAGGGCGATGTCCACCCGGTCGGTGCCATCGGCGTCCAGCACCACCTCGATGGCGTCGACATCGGGCAGGCCGTCCTCCGCGAGGTCCCGTCGCAGCATCGCGAAGGCCTCGTCGAGCGCGGCGGCCCGGCCCTGATCGGCGCGGACCGCCTGACGCAGCGGCACCGCCACGAGGTTCCCGTCGACGTCCGCCACGGAGGAGATCACCTCGTGCTCACCGGCGGGCCGGCCCTGGTCGTGCAGGGCGATCCTCTGCACCACCAGGCGCAGCACGCCGCTGGGGGCGCAGGGGCCGAGCACGTCCCGCAGCCGCCCCGGAGCGGCGGTGCGGCCCTGCCACAGCACGTACTGTCCGGGGGCAGGTTCCTGGCTGGTCACGGGCACATGGTAGCTGGCCGTCCGATGTCTCAGTCGGTGGGTTCGCAGCTCGTCGTACAGGGCCGTGCGGTGGGTGAGCGCCTCCTGGTCGTGCACCAGGACGCGGTAGTAGTCGTTGAGCTTCTGGTTACGCATTGTTCGTGTCGCAAAGTTCTGCTTATACATGCAGGTCCCAGGCCATAAGAACCCACTTCATCGGCGATCACGGTTTCGCAGGAGCGGTGCTGCGCGTTTCCTGTCATGATGAGAAGTCCGTTCACCGCCGCGCACCGCGCCCCGCCCTCGAAGGAGACACCCGTGCCCCTGGCTCAGAGCCTGGATGCGATCACCGTGGATCACCTGCGCTCGACCGGGGCGCTCAAGTGGAGCCTGCCCGATGAGGTCACCGGCGCCTTCGTGGCGGAGATGGACTACGGCACCTCGCCAGCGATCGTGGCCGCCCTGGAACAGGCGGTGCAGGTGGGATGCTTCGGCTACCCCACCCCGGAGCTGGCCCAGGAGCTCCAGGAGGCCACCGCCCGACGGCTCGCCGGCGCGCACGGCTGGGAGGTGGCACCCGAGGACGTCCACCCCGTCCCGGACGTGATCTCGGTGCTCGAGAAGGCGATCACGCTGACCACGGACCCGGCCACGCCGGTGGTGGTCCCCACCCCGGCCTACATGAACTTCTTCAACACCATCCGGGGCCTGGGCCGCGAGGTCATCGAGGTGCCCATGGTGCTCGACGAACAGGGCCTGTTCCGTATGGACCTGCCCGCCATCCGGGCGGCCATCACCGGCAGCGGGGCGCAGCTGGTGACGCTGTGCAACCCCCACAACCCCACCGGGCGGGTCTTCACGCGCCGGGAGCTCGCGGAGCTCTCCGAGGTGATCGAGCAGACCGGTGCCCGGGTGTTCGCCGACGAGATCTGGGCGCCCCTGGTGTTCTCGGGCCACACCCACCTCCCCTACGCCTCCCTGAGCCCCCGCACGGCCGCGCACACGATCACGGCCGTGGCCGCGTCGAAGGGCTGGAACATCCCCGGGCTCAAGTGCGCCCAGGCGGTGCTGAGCAGCGACAGGGATCGGGAGGCGTGGGCGCGGATCCAGCCGCCGAGCTGGCACCGGGTCGCCCCGTTGGGCATGGTGGGCACCATCGCGGCCTACCGCGATCGCTCGGGGTGGATCGAGGAGGTCACCGCGTACATCGAGGACTGCACCGCGATGGTGGCCGATGCCCTGGCCCGGAGTGCGCCGGCCGCGCGGATGAGCAGGCCCCAGGCGACCTACGTGTGCTGGATCGACCTGAGCGCCCTCGAGGTGCCCGCCCCGGCCTCCGCACACCTCCAGCAGGCCGCTCGCCTGCTGCCCACGGACGGCGCTTCCTGCGGGGAGGTGGGGCGCGACCACATCCGGCTGATCGCCGCGATGCCGCGCCCTGTGCTGCGCGAGTCCCTGGAGCGCATGACCCGGGAGCTGGCGCTCAGATCCCGCTGAGCTCGCCCGGGAGCACGGAGGAGCCGCTCAGCAGCAGCTCGGCGTCCGTGACGGTGCCGGTCAGGATCTTGGCGCGCGAGGAGAGGATCGATGTGCGGGTGATCTCGCGCGCGCGCTCCACGGAGTGACGGGTGAGCGCCGGGGCGCTCAGGCGCGGGGTATGGCCCGCTCGAGGTCGAGGGCTCGGCGCACCGCGCTGATCTGGGAGCGGCGGGCGGCCTGGGCCACCGGGCCCACCTGCTGCAGGGGGTAGCTGTGCCCGCCCTCGACGGCCTCGTGGATCTCGAGCTCCACCCCGGCGGCGCGCAGCTTCTCACTGAGCCTCCGTGAATCGGCCAGCAGCGGGTCGCTGCCGCCGACGCTCAGGTGCACGGGCGGCAGCCCCTCCATGGGGCCGCGCAGCGGGTTCAGGCGCGGGTCGTCGCGATCAGCGCCGTCGGCGTACAGCTCGGCGGCCTCACGCAGCTCGGGCCGCAGCAGCCGCTCCTCGGTGAGGTCCAGCCAGGGGGTGGTGAGCATCAGCAGGGCGGGCTGGGCGCCCCCGTGCTCGCGTAGCGCCTGGGCCACGGCGAGCGCGAGGCCGCCGCCGGCACCGTCGCCGGAGAGCACCCAGTGGCCCGGCCGCACCTCGGCCTTGCGGGTCAGGGACAGGACCGCCTGGAGGGCGTCGTCGAAGGCGTGCGGGAAGGGGTGGCGCGGAGGCACGCGGTAGTGCACCATTGCGGCGGCCACGTCGGAGCGTCGCCGCACGTCCTCCAGCCACTCCCAGGTCTTCTGGTCCGCACCGCGCAGGAAGGCACCGCCGTGCAGGTGCACGATGGCCGCGCCACCCGCGCCACCCGCGCGATCCGGGTCGATCCAGGTGGTGGGCACGTGGTGGTGCCGTCGGCGCTCCACCAGGCGGCGGTCCACGAGGTCGCGAGCCGGCTTGGACGGTCCCTGGGCCCACAGATGGCTAAGCGCGCGCACGATGCTCATGCCCTGCATCCTCCCATGTCCGCCGCCGCCGCGCCCGGACGGAACTACCATCAGCCATGGCCACTCACCAGCTCCGCCTCAGCCGCCAGATCCCCGCCACCGCCGAGCAGGTGTGGGCGGTGATCGCCGACATCGAAGCCGCGCCCCACACCCTCCGCGACGTGCTCGCGGTGGACCTGCAGACCCAGGGTCCCTACGGCGTGGGCACCCGCTGGATCGAGACGCGGAAGATGTTCGGCTTCGAGGGCAGCCAGGAGATGCAGGTGGTCGAGGCCGATGCACCCCGCCGCACCGTCGTGGTGGCCGAGGCCGGCGGTGCCGACTACCGCACGGAGTTCATCCTCTCCCCGATCTCCGGCTCGCCGGATGCGACCCAGTTGACGATGGTGTTCACCGCCGTCCCGCAGTCCCGCGGCGGCCTGAAGGGGAAGCTGATGGGTGTGATGGCGAAGGTCGGATTGAAGGCCACCCGCAGGGCGATGGAGCAGGACCTCGAGGACATCGCCGCGGCGGCCGCCCGGCGCTGATCAGCGGCGTCAGCGCCGTCGGCCCTGATCAGTGCTCGCAGCGCTGAGCAGGGTTATGAGCGCGCCGCGCGCCCCATCTCGTCGTCGACGAAGGCGGGCCTGGCGGCGCGGAAGCCGACCACACCCAGGGCGAGTCCGGTCACGGCCATCATCGTGAGCATGGTGTGCGCGGAGCCGGTGGCGTCCAGCACCACTCCCGCGGTGATCGAGCCGGCGGCGGCGATCAGGTACCCCACCGGCTGCACCATCCCGGACAGCCTCGCGGTCACCAGCGGGTCGCGGCTCCGGGCGGGGATGAGCGCGATCGCGGTGGGGAAGGCGAAGCCGCCGACGCCCAGCACGGCCGCCCACAGCAGTGCGCCTGCGGCGGGGGCCAGGATCAGTCCGATGTACCCGGCGGCGGTCAGCAGGCCCATGCCCAGGGCGATCAGCGGCAGGTGGCGGGAGCGCTCGATCACCGTGGGCATGACGAGCCCGCCCAGGATGCCCCAGGCCGCGACGGATCCGGTCACGAGGCCGGCATCGGCCGCGCTCATGCCGCCCTGGGTGAGGATCTGGGGCAGCAGGCCGAACTGCGTGTAGGCGTTCATGGACTGCAGACCGAACATCGCGGTGAGCGCCACCGCGGTGGGCGAGCGCAGGACGGAGGTTCGCAGCTCGCCCTGGGCGGCGTCGGGGGGGAAGTCGTGGCCGGTGCGGGCCAGCACGATCGTCCACACCACCACCGGCACCACGGCCAGCAGGCCCCAGAACCGCAGCGAGTCCTGCCAGCCCAGGGCCTCGTCCGTGATCAGGGGGACGGCGAAGGCGGAACCGCTGGCCCCGCCCACGCCCAGCAGGGTCGAGTACAGGGTCATCAGCGCCACGGTGCGGCGCCCGCCGTACTGCTTGATCCACGCCGGGACGATCACGTTGCCCAGCGCCGGTCCCACCAGGGCCAGCAGCGACAGCAGCGTGAACATCACGAAGGTGCTCGCCTGGGGGCGCAGCAGCAGGCCGGCCACCACCAGCACGAAGGACGCCACCACGGTGCCGGTCAGACCCACCCGCTTGGAGATCGGCACCGCCAGCGCACCCAGCACCCCGAAGGCCAGGCACGGCAGCGCGGTCAGCAGGCCCATCGCGAGCCCGCCCTGGCCGTGGAAGGCCACCACGTCCTCCAGCAGCGGGCCCAGGGACGTGGCACCGGGCCGCAGGTTCAGCGACACGGTGGCCACCGCGATCACGGCCAGCACGGCACCGATGGCGGGTGCTCCGGCAGCGGGGCCGCCCCGCCGTTCGGACCGGTGCGTGCGCGTCAGCCGACGCGGGCGCTCAGCCCTGGGCATGCGCTCGGGCCGGGGCGGGTGCTCAGCGCTGGGCATGTGCTCTGGCCGGGGCGGGTGCTCAGCGCTGGGCATGTGCTCTGGCCGGGCGGGGTCCTCGAGCCTAACCGGGGGCTCAGGCCGGGGCGCAGGGGTATCGGTCACCGCTCCCTTCTACACCCCACCGGCCGGTGTCTCCACATCGGAGGGCACACATCACCGAGCCGCCCGCCCTGCTCAGCCGCCCGCCCTGCTCGGCCGCCCTGCTCGGCCGCCCTGCTCGGCCGCCCACCCTGCTCGGCCGCCCGCGCTGCTCAGCCGCCCGCCCTGCTCGGCCGCCCGCCCTGCTCGGCCGCCCGCCCTCTCCGGCGGTTACGGGTGGGTACGTTCCAGGATCTGGAAGCGGGCGGCACAGTGCGGTCGCCGGGAACCGCCCCGCCACCGCGTACTGTCGTCCCATGGCCAGGACGATCTACGTGACCGGGGAGGCGAAGTCGCCGAGCAACAATCCGATCACCTCCCAGTACGGGTTGTTCTTCGTGGGCCTCGTGGTCGACACTGAGACCCACGCCATCCTCCGGGCCGACTGCACCGCGGCGCTCGCTCTCACCGTGGAGTTCGTGCGCGGGCTGCTCGAGGGCAGGAGTCTGCTGGAGGAAGACGCGCTGGTGGAGACCATCATCGATCGGTACCACGGGTCCTCTCAGCGGGCCATGACCGCCGCCGTGCGGAGCGCCGCTGCGAAGTACCGCGACCTGGTCGACGGCTCTGCCAGGACAACTGCATAACCTGTCGCTCGCCGTCAGCCCGGTACCTGACCGCACCGGATCCCGTCGGAAGCGCCCGGACAGGGCATCGACGCGCCGCCCCTCGTGGGCAGGCGCGAGGCGTGTCGCCGTCGGCGGCCACGCTGGTCGCCGCACCCCAGGAGGGCGGCCGTCCGCGATGCCCGTGCCGCCCCGCGGCAGGTCCGGTGCGCTTCCGATTTCTCTTTGCCCGGTCAGCGGGGTGTCGGCCCTTCCCGAAGGAGAACCGTTGATCACCGACGGCCTGCTCATGCTCGGCGTCCTGCTGGGCCTCTCATGCCTGCTCATCGTGCTGGAACGCACCACGGGCTGGAAGTTCTTCACGTTCGTGCCGGGCATGGTGCTGATGTACCTGCTCTGCGCCACCCTGAACTCCCTGGGCATGTTCGGCGACGCCGAGGAGACCCGCGCCCCCATAGCCGCGGTGAAGGACGTCGCCCTGCCGGCGATGATCTTCCTGTTCCTGTTCGGCTGCGACATCCGCAGGATCATCAAGCTGGGCCCGAAGCTGCTGCTGACCATGTTCGTGGCCGCCGCCTCACTCGCCGTGGGCATGGTGGCGGTGTACGCCGTGTTCCAGAGCGCCCTGCACGAGGAGTCCTGGAAGGCCCTGGGCGCCCTGCTGGCCTCCTGGACCGGCGGCAGCGCCAACATGGTCGCGGTGCAGGACATCCTCCAGGCACCGGAGAACATCTTCGGCTACGCCCTGATCACCGACACCATCGTGTACTCGGTATGGCTGATGGCGATGTTCTCCTCGGTGGCGGTCTCCGATCGCTTCAACCGCTTCACCAAGGCCAACACCTCCTATCTGGACTCCCACGCCGGCGCCGACCTCGCTGAGGAGAAGCGGGAGATCACCGTGACCTCCCTGGCGATCGTTGCCTTCGGCTCGATCTTCGTCTCCACCGTGGCGATCTGGATCGGTGGTCAGCTGCCCGAGCTGGGCGACGTGGTCAACGGCACCGCCTGGACCATCCTCATCGTGTCGCTGCTGGGCCTGATCGTGGCGCACACACCGCTGGGCAAGGTGGCCGGCTCGATGGAGGTGGGCACCCTTATGCTGTTCATCGTGATCGGCCAGATCGCCTCCGGCTCCGACTTCTCCGCCCTCACCCAGGCACCGCTGTACCTGCTGATCGGCTTCCTGGTGCTGCTGGTGCACGCCGTGATCATGGTGATCTACGCGAAGCTCACCCGCACCGAGCTGTTCTCGCTGGCCGTGGCCTCCACCGCGAACATCGGCGGTATCGCTTCCGCACCCGTCGTGGCCAGTGCCTTCAACCGGCAGCTGGTGCCGGTGGGCGTGCTGTTCGCGCTGATCGGCTCCTTCGCGGGCACGTGGATCGGCCTGGGTGCCGCTCAGCTGATGAGCATGCTGTGACCGGCCGCCCCGCTCCCCGCACCCCCGGCGGCACGCCTGAGCCCGCCTTGCTCGTCAGCGCCGCGGCGCTGGAGCTGGAGGTGGCGGCAGTGCGCATGCATCGCCACGCCGCTCCCCTGCTGCGTCCCTTCGTCACCGCCGCTCGGCGCACCGAGGCCGTGGAGTACCTGGCCATCGAGGTGGAGCTGCGCGCCGGAGTGATCGGGCAGGGAACCGCGGCCGACACCAAGCCCGTCACCGGGGAGGACCTGGCCTCGATCACCACTGCGGTGGAGGGACCGATCACCGCCGCCCTCACCGGGGCCCGTGGCACCATCGCCGAGCTGAGCGCCCTGCTGGCGCAATCGGTCCAGAGGGCCAGCAGTGCGCGCGCCGCGGTGGACGTGGCTCTGCACGACGCCTGGGGCAAGGCCGCAGGCCGCCCCCTGGTGGAACTGCTGGGTGGTGCGGTGCACACCCGCATCGAGTCGGACATGACCGTCTCCCTCGAGGAGCCGGAGGTGATGGCCCAGCACGCCCGCGCGGCCGCTGCTGAGGGCTACCGGGTGCTGAAGATCAAGCTGGGCAGGGACGTGGAGGAGGACCGTCGGCGCTTGGATGCCGTGCTCGAAGCGGTCCCCGGGGCCCGCCTGCGATTGGACGCCAACCAGGGCTGGAGCGTGCAGCAGGCCATCGAGATCATCGGCGCCTTCGAGGCCGACGGACTCCCCGTGGACCTCGTGGAGCAGCCCGTCGCGGCCGCCGACCTGGAGGGCATGGCGCAGGTGCGCCGCGCCGTCAGCACCCCGATCATGGCGGACGAGTCCGTATGGACCGCCGCCGATGCCCGCCGCATCGCAGAGCTCGGCGCCGCCGACATGCTCAACTTCAAACTGGCCAAGACCGGCGGAATCCCCGAGGCGATGGCCATCGCCGATGTGGCCCAGCACGCAGGCCTCACCTGCATGGTGGGGGCGATGATGGAGCCGAGCATCACGATCACGGGCGCCGCGCACGTGGCGCTGGCGCACCCGGCGATCACCATGGTGGACCTGGACTCCCCCGACTGGCTCACCACCCGCCACCCTTCCGGCGGCTACAAGGTCCAGGAGGGCTGGCTGGCGCTGACCGGCGGGCCCGGCCTGGGCATGGAGCTGCTGCGCCCCGACCAGGACCCGCCCCGGTAGGCCCGCACCGTCCCTGAGGAGAGACCGATGAACGCTTCGAATCCCACCCCTGACCCCAGCAGCCGCGCGGGCCACGCCGCGGGATCCGTCCCCCGCCCCGGGGATACCGCATTCGTCCAGGTCGCCGTGGCCACCGTGTGGGTGCGGCCGGGCCTGGACCGTGCGGGGATCGATGATCCCTCGCTGACCGTACCGGTGGACCTGGATGCCTGGAACTCCGCCATGGACGAGACCGAGACGCTGCGCTGGCTGACCGGCCGCCTGGAGACCCAGGCCCTGCTGGGTGCTCGTGTGATCGTCGATGAGGTCGACGGGCAGTGGGCACGCATCGTCGTCACCGATCAGCTCTCCCCGCGTGATCCCCGCGGTTACCCGGGGTGGGTGCCCCTGGCCCAGCTGAGTGTCGACCCGGGCTTCGCGCAGGCTGCGGCATCGTCCCCGACGGCGACGGTCACCGCCTCCCGCTCCCGTCTCATGGAGGACGCCGAGGGGACATCCCCCGGGATCGAGGTCTCCTTCGGGACCGTGCTGCCAGTGCTGAGGCGCACGGGGGCTGCGGTGGAGCTGGCGGTCCCCGGAGGCGGTACCCAGTACCTGCCCGAGGCCGACGTGGTGGTCCGGGAGCCGGGTGAGGTGCCCCCCACCCCGACGGTGGAGGAGGTGATCGCCACCGGTGAGCGCTTCCTGGGGCTGCGGTACCTGTGGTCGGGCATGAGTGCGTGGGGCTTCGACTGCTCGGGTTTCACCCACTCGGTGTTCCGTCACCACGGGATCACGATCCCCCGCGACGCCGGCCCGCAGCTGAACGGCTCCGGCTTCCCCCGGGTGGAGCGCGAGGACCTGCGCCGCGGCGATCTGGTGTTCTTCTCCGAGGGGCCCGGCAGCCCGGAGATCCGGCACGTGGCCCTGTACCTGGGCGATGACCTGATCATCCACGCCCCCAATGCCCCACGCACGATCGCTGTCGAGTCGCTCAGCGGGTACGACGTCAAGGGCGAGTACGCCGGGGCGGTGCGGGTGATCCAGCAGTGAGTTGAGGGCGGGTGGATGCCTGCGCGATCGGGAAGGAGTCCTCCACGGCGCGCACCTTCCGCCCCCGCTCCGGCAGAGTGTCCGTGCCAGCAGCGAGCGTTCCTGGTGAAGCAGTGGTCAGCGGGCCAGGTCCGGCAGCAGTTCCCGAACCCGTGCTCGGATCACCTCGTCAGCCTCGGCCTTGACCATGCCCGCGGTCATCACGGCCAGGTAGCGCACCTCGGGCCCGTCGGGATCCCCGATGAACGCCACGTCATGCCGGTAGCCGTCCACCCAACCGGACTTCGAGCCCACCGGCACCTCGGGCCGCAGGGCGCTGGAGATGATGGTGATGCGCTGGGCGGACATCGCTTCGCGGGTGAGCACGCGGTGATCGGGCTGCAGGTTCGAGGAGGTGCCCACCATGGCGCGCACGGTGCGCACCAGGTCCGCAGGGGTGGTCTCGAGGGTTAACCCCTGGTCGATGGCGGCCGCGTCGCCGATCAGTCGCTCCGCGCGGGTGGCGGTCAGGCCCAGCCCGTCGATGGCGGTGGCCACGGCCGGCAGCCCCACGAGCTCGATGAGGTGATCGGTGCCCTCGTTGCTGGAACGGTCGATCATCCGCACCGCGAGCTCGCGCACCGTGATCGGCTGCCCGTCGGCAGGGTGCGTGGGGTCCAGGTGGTCGCCGAACAGAGTGAACGGAGCACCGTCGACCCCGGTGAAGGTGCGCCTGGCCGGCTCGGTGCGGTCCAGGTCGAGGTGCCCGGCATCGACTGCGTTCAGCACTGCCATCAGCACATGGAGCTTGATGGTGCTGGCCGCGTAGAAGGGGCGGTCCGGGTCCTGGCTGTGGAGGAGGGAACCGTCGGCCCCGGCGAAGGCGATCGCAACGTGACGCTCGGTGGGCGGGGCGGCGGTGCTCAGGCTCATCCCCCCACACTAGCCGGGCGGTCAGGGGCTGCGCGCCACCGGTCAGTACCCCGAGCCCCGCGGCCCCGCCGTAGAATCGCGGCCATGAGGCCACTGCAGCAGCGCATCATCGACGAGACCGGCGTGAAGCCCACCATCGACCCCGCCGCGGAGATCGAGTCCCGCATCCAGTTCCTGGTGGACTACCTCGCGGCGACCCGCGCGAAGGGCTACGTGCTGGGCATCTCCGGGGGCGTGGACTCCACGGCCGCGGGGCGCCTCGCGCAGCTCGCGGTGGAGCGCGTGCGGGAGCAGGGCGGTGAAGCCCTGTTCGTGGGCGTGCGCCTGCCCTACGGGGTCCAGCACGACGAGGACGACGCCCAGGCGGCCCTCGACTTCATCGCCGCGGACCGCGAGGTCACCATCAACGTCTCCGGCGGGGTGGACGGCCTGTCCGAGGCGTACGCCGCGGGAATGGGCGAGGAGCTCACCGACTTCACCAAGGGCAACGCCAAGGCCCGGCTGCGGATGAGCACCCAGTACGCGATCGGCGGCGACCTGGGCCTGTTGGTGCTCGGCACCGACCAGGCGGCCGAGAACATCACCGGGTTCTTCACCAAGTTCGGCGACGGCGGCGCAGACCTGCTGCCCCTGTCGGGCCTGAACAAGCGCCAGGTACGGAGCCTGCTCCAGGAGCTCGGTGCTGCGGAGAGGCTGTGGGAGAAGGTCCCCACCGCGGACCTGCTGGACGGCACCCCCGGCCAGACCGACGAGGCCGAGCTGGGGCTGCGCTACGAGGACATCGACGACTACCTCGAGGGTCGCGAGATCGACCAGGCCGCCGCCGAGAAGCTCGAGACGATCTTCCTGCGCACCCGCCACAAGCGCGCCCTGCCGGTCACGGTGCACGACACCTGGTGGCGGGAGTGACCTGGAGTCAGTCCAGAATGTTGCTGTAGTACCGGTAGGCGTGGTACTCGGGCGGGCTTGAGCTGGCGCTCTCGATCACCTGGTCACGGGTGATGGACTCGTTGAAGCCGGGGGTGGGCAGCGGCTCCGGATCGTGCGCTGGAGCCCGGTCCGCGGTCCCACACGGGCCGACGGCGCGCACCGCTCCGGAGAGCTGTGCGCGCCGTCGGGGCGTGCTCGCGGACCAGCCGTGGCGTGCGCTGCGGTGTCCTGGCGGGGAGCCCGACGTCGGGACCCCTCCTCCAACCGCGGCGGTGGATCAGCGGTGGCCGGGCCGCGGAAGGATCACTTGGAGAAGCCGTCCTTCAGGTTCTTGGCGGCATCCTTGACGCTCTCGCCGGCCTGGCGGGTGTTCGCCTCGGCCTGGTCGCCACGGCCCTCGGCCTCGAGGGAGTGGTTGTCGGTGGCGTCACCGACGCCTGCCTTGGCCTTGCCGGAGGCCTCCTGGGCCTTGTTCTTGATCTTGTCGCCGAGGTTCATGTGCATTTCCCTTCGTCGGATCGTGCCCCGCGGGGCAGCCACGGTGCGGGTGCTCCGTGACGGTGGGGAGAACCTAGCGCACCGGCCTGACATGCGCATCCAGTCTTCCGAAAGACCGGGGAAGCAGCACGGGGCTGCGTTGCCTCTCAGTCGTGCGAGCGCCGCTGCGGGATCCCGGCACCCCACAGTGCGGCCGCGATGAGCAGCGGTTGGCCGAACAGGCGGGCCAGCCGCTTGGCGTCGGTGTCCAATCCGAAGGCGTCCACCTCCTCCAGGTACTGCGAGACGTTGCCGGGGAACACCGCGACGTAGAACGCGGCCAGCGCGACCCCCGTGAGCCGCCGATAGCGCGGCAGTGCGGTCAAGGACGCTCCCAGGGCGACCTCGACGACACCGGATCCCAGCACCACGATGTCCTCGGGGAAGTGCTGCCAGGAGGGGACCTGGGCGCGGAACTCGTCCCGGGCGAAGGTCAGGTGGGAGACCCCCGCGAAGGTCATGAACGCTCCCAGCCCGATCCGGGTCAGGTTCTGGGAGGTGGTGGCAGGTACGCGGCGCAGAAGGGATCTCATCGGTTCAGCGTACGGCTAAGGACTGCACGTCCCCGGAACGCCCGGTCGGCCCCAGGCGGCCCGGCCGCCCGGCTAGTACCGTCGAGGCATGAAGCCGATCCCCCCGTACGGGGCCCAGCACCGCGGGACGGTCACCTTCCGCGGCGGGGCCACCTGGGGCATGACGATCAGCGGGTCCTCCTTCGTCTCCGAGGAGGACGCGCAGCGCCTGATCGACCTGCACGACCGCGCGACCCGGTCCACCTCCGGGCTACCACAGGCCTGACCCCGAGCACTCACCCATCCACGTCGTCGAAGGAGCACATCATGGCCATTGCCACCGTCAACCCCGCCACCGGGGACACCGAGAAGACGTTCACCGCCCACGACGAGGCCGAGGTGGAGCGTCGCATCGCCCAGGCGCACGCCGCCCACGAGGAGCTGCGCGCCACCAGCTTCGCCCAGCGCGCCCAGTGGGCTCGCGCCACCGCGGACGTGCTGGAGGGCGACGTGGACGAGCTGGCCCGCATCGTCACCGTGGAGATGGGCAAGCCCATCGAGCAGTCCCGCGCCGAGATCACCAAGTCCGCGAACGCGCTGCGGTTCTACGCCGAGCACGCCGAGGGGTTTTTGGCGGACGAGGTGCTGGAGGACCCATCGGCCGTCGGCGCCTCACGGGCCTATGCGCGGTACCGGCCGCTGGGGCTGGTGCTGGCGGTGATGCCGTGGAACTTCCCTGTGTGGCAGGTGATCCGCTTCGCGGCACCGGCGCTGATGGCGGGCAACACCGGGGTGCTCAAGCACGCCTCGAACGTGCCGCAGACGGCCCTGTACCTCGACGAGCTGTTCGAGCGCGGAGGTTTCCCGGCCGGCGTGTTCCGCACCCTGCTGATCGGGTCGAAGCAGGTCGATGCGGTGATCCGCGACGCGCGGGTGAAGGCCGTGACGCTCACCGGGTCCGAGCCCGCCGGTCAGGCCGTCGCCGCGACCGCCGGTGAGGAGATCAAGACGACGGTGCTGGAGCTGGGCGGATCGGACCCGTTCATCGTGATGCCCAGCGCGGATCTGGACGCCGCCGTGGACACCGCCGTGGATGCACGGATGATGAACAACGGCCAGTCCTGCATCGCAGCCAAGCGGTTCATCATCCACGCCGACGTGTACGAGCAGTTCGCCGAGCGCTTCACGGAGAAGGTGCGACAGCTGCGGGTGGGCGACCCGCTGGATGCACAGGTGGATGTGGGGCCGCTGGCCAGCCAGGGCGGGGTGGACGATCTCGCGGAGCTGGTGGACGACGCCGTCGCCACGGGAGCCTCGGTGCTGGTGGGAGGCCCGGATGCAGTCGCGGACCTGCCCGGCGAGGGGTTCTACTACCCGCCGACGGTGATCGCCGATCTGCCCGAACGGGCCCGTATGACGCGCGAGGAGACCTTCGGTCCGGTCGCGGCGCTGTACAAGGTGGCCGATGCCCGGGAGGCGGTGCGGGTCGCGAACGCGACCAGCTTCGGCCTGTCCTCCTCCGTGTGGACCACCGATGCCCAGGAGCAGGAGTACTTCGTGCAGGAGGTCCAGGCCGGCGGGGTGTTCGTCAACGGGATGACGGTCTCGAACCCGGCACTGCCCTTCGGGGGGATCAAGCGCTCCGGCTACGGCCGTGAGCTGTCCGCGGCGGGGATCCGCGAGTTCTGCAACCTCACCACCGTGTGGGTGGCCTGATGCTCGTCCAACGGGCCCGCGGCGTGCTTCCCCGCATCTGGCGCTCCATGCCCTGGGTGCAGTGGCGGCTGCTGCGCCTGACCCAGCCCACCTTCCTGGTGGCGGTGTGCGCGCTGCTGAGAACCGAGGACGATGAGTTCCTGCTGGTGCGGAACACGTTCTGGCCGACGGGACAGCAGTGGGGCATGCCTTCCGGTTACCTCGAGCCGAACGAGTCCCTGGCCGAATGCGTCACCCGCGAGCTGCACGAGGAGATCGGCGGCGGTGTGGTGGAGGACATCCGGGTGCTGGACATGAGCACCGGCCACCGGATGCGGGTGGAGATCCTGCTCGAGGGCACCGTGCGGGACCTGCCCTCTCGCGACGAGCACGAATCCGTCGAGGTGTCGGACCACCGCCTGGCCACCATGGACACCCTGCCCGAGGATCTGCACGACGGGCACCGGGAGAAGCTGGAGGCGCACCTGCGGGAGGGGTGAGGGCACACTCGGCCGGCCGCACTCCTACAAGTACGCCCCTGCAGGTGCGCGGCCAGCGCACCCGATCATCGCTCGTGACTTCGGCGGCGCGGGACCAGGGGTGATAGGCGCATCAGCGAGCGCACGAGCGTGGCCGGGGTGAGCGCACGGGAGCGGTCGATCAGCGCCTCCAGCTCCTCTGCTGCAGCCATCACCGCCTGGGGACCCTCGGTGCTGACCAGGGTGAGTACGCGCCGGGCGGCCGCGGGATGGGAGTCCAGCAGGCTGTGGCCGGCGCCGCGCAGGGGCACCAGGTGGCTGTGCGGAGCGAGTTCGGTGATCCGTTCGGCCACCGACCGCGGGGTGCGCAGGTCCCGCTCCCCGGAGAGGAGGATGACCGGCATCGTGAATCCTCGGATCGTCGACGGCAGGTCGTAGGGCTCGCCCTCGAAGGGCGGGAAGCGTTGCGCGAGATCAGCGAAGGATGCCCCGGGATCGAAGGGCAGCCCGTCGGGCTCCGGGGCGTAGTTCAGTTCGCGGAAGGCGATCACCCCCACCAGGTCGAACTCCATCAGGAAGGGTCGACGCTCTCCGGTGTCCATGGGCTCCAGGGCGGCGATGCTCTTCCACGCGAAGCCCCCGGTGCCACGGCGCACCTGGTCGAGCAGACGCTCCAGCACCACGGGGCCGCAGTATTCGTAGACGATGCGAGCCACGACATCGGCCTCGGATCGGTGGACGGTGCCGTCGGCCACCAGCGCCCGGAGCTTGCCCGCGGCTCGCGCGGTGTCCTGCCCGGATCCGTGCAGCAGCCGGTCCCGGGAGGCAGCTCGTACGTCCAGGTGGTCCTGCGCTGTGAGCATTGCCGAGTCCAGCAGCAGGCAGGCGACGCGGTCCGGGTGCTCAACGGCGAAGGCCTGAGCGAGATAGGTGCCGTAGGAGCTTCCGTACACCGCGGCGCTCCGGATGTTCTCCGCGTCGAGCACGGCAGCGATGTCCTCGACGACGAACCGCATGCGCATGTCGTCCGCGCCGAGGTCGGCGCCGGTGGCGTCGCGCCGGGACAGGCCCACGCCACGGTGCTCGATCATCAGCAGATCGATGCTGTTGCGGCGCGCCCAGCTGCGCAGCCCGCCGTACAGCGTCGCGGTGCCGAGACCCGGCCCGCCGGGGATCACCACGACGGTGGGACGGCCGGGGAAGGGACCGGTGCGCATGTACGTCAGTGGAAAGGTCGACCCGGAGGCAGTGGGTGTGTCAACGGACCGGGTGCGGTGCCGGCGGCGCAAGCGGGCAGCTCGCGCCTCGTAGCGGCCTCGATCATGCCCCGTCCGTGCCCTCCTGCGGTTCCGTCCGTTCCCCATGCGGGGAAGGTACCGGCGCGCAGACCGTACGCGCCCCCGACTTTCGGTGGATCCTGTCCGACGAGGGGCGGGAGGCCGCGAACGGGAGTGGCCCCAGGGGGAGGCCAACGGCGAGAGCGAGGGTGGGGGGTGAGGGCGCACGCGGCCGGCCAGGGGATCCGTCCTCGATCCCGGCAGGCGTCAGTCTCCGATCAGCGCCTCGGGCACCAGGCGGCGGCCGTCCACATCGGCCAGCAGCGCGGCGTCGATCTTCTCGCCGGCCCGCACGATGGTGAGGCTGCCGCGGTTCTCCAGGATCACCAGCTCAGCGTCCTCCACGCGGTGGATCCCGGCTCGGCGCAACATGGCCATCAGGTGCTCGGGCTGGAGGTGGCGGCGCTTCAGGTGCGCAGCGATCACCTGACCGTTCACCATCACCACCGTGGGCTGCGGTCCCTTCAGGTGCAGCACCTTCGAGGCCCCCTCATGGATCCGGCCCATCAGCGACTCGAGCAGCATCAGGGTGCCGATCGCGATCAAGGCCCCCACCAGGGTGGGCGAGTTGCCCAGCATGGCGCGAGCCGCGATCGCCCCGAACAGCGCCACCAGGGTGAAGCTCAGCACCGAGGGGGCCGACATCAGCCGCGGCCCCAGCAGCTGCATCACCAGCGTGTACACGAGGTACAGCACGGTGGTGGAGATGACGACGCCCAGGGCTCCCCAGCCGTCGACGCCGATCTGGAACCACAGGGGGTGTGGGCTGACCCCGTTTCGTAGGTCCAGTCGTTATGAGAGTCGTCCTGTTGCCCGCGGTCGCGGGCAGGGAGACTG
>NZ_JALXKT010000016.1:0-52588 GCF_025144775.1 Brachybacterium sp. p3-SID957
CCCCGCCGCACCCGAGGGCGTGCTTATGGTGACCAGCGACGCGCACTCCGGGTTGAAGCACGCGATCAAAGCCGTGCTGCCCGGCGCGTCATGGCAACGCTGCCGGGTCCACTTCGCCCGCAACATGAAGCGCCCTGGGTCTGATGGAGACTCGCGCTATTTGATTCCGACCAGCCGGTCGCGGTCGGCTTGGACAGCATAGAACGCGTTCTCGAACTCGGCGGGCGGGACGTCGCCGAGGTAGCCGTGGAGCCGCTGCTTGTTGTGCCAGTGCACCCAGCCGAGTGTCGCGAGCTCGAGGTCCTCGACGCTCTTCCACGGCCCGGACCTCGCGGGTCCGCGGACGAGTTCGGCTTTGTAGTAGCCGTTCACCGTCTCCGCCAGGGCGTTGTCATAGCTGTCGCCGACGGTCCCGATCGACGGTGTCGCGCCGATCTCCGCAAGCCGCTCTCCGTAGCGGATCGACGTGAATTGAGAGCCCGCATCGCTGTGACATCGCAGGTCGCCGTGGTGGTGCCCGCGGGACCAGCGGGCCATCTCGATCGCGTCGAGGATCATCTCGGTGCGCATGTATGACGCGACCCGCCAGCCCACGATCATGCGGGAGAACGCGTCGACGATGAAGCACACGTACGCGACACCGGTCCAGGTCGGCACGAACGTCAGATCCGTGACCCACAACCGGTTCGGGGCGGTCGCGGTGAACTCCCGGCGCACCAGATCCGGGTGCCGCGCCGACGCAGGGTCGGGCCTGGTGGTCTTCACCCGCTTCGAGCGTCTCGCGCCCTCGATCCCGGCGGCACGCATCAACCGCGCGGTCTGGTCGCGGCCGATCACGATCCCCGCCCGGCGGGCGGCCTTCCACAGCTTGCGGACCCCATAGACCCGGTAGTTCGTCTCCCACAGCTCGACAAGCTGCGGGATCAGCGCCTCATCCCGCACTGCACGGGCGGACGGCACCCGGGTCTTGGCGGCGTAGTAGCTGCTCGGAGCCACCTGCAGCAGCCTGCAGATGAGCTCGACCCCGAGCCGGCGACAGTCCACGACGTCATCCTTGTTCGCGTCGACGAACGCGACTACTTCCGATAATGGCGGTCGAGCTCCGCCCCGAAGAAAGACGCGGCCCGCTTGAGCACCTCGTTGGCCCGGCGAAGCTCACGGACCTCCTGTTCGAGCTCTTTCACCCGTTGCGCCTCAGCCGAACTCACACCGGGCGTGACGCCGTCATCGATGTCGGCCTGCTTCACCCACATCCGCACCGACTCGACCCCATACCCGAGCTGCGTCGCGACTCGCTGCACCGTCCCCTGGGAGGCGCCGAGTTCGGCGCGCAACGTCCTCACCATCCGCACCGCGGCGGCCTTCTCCTCGTCCGAGTAGCGACGCGTCGTCGGCTTCCCGTTCGACAGTTCCTTCGGCATAACCCCATCCTCGTTTCCAAGGTCAGGAGCCTCCAACAAACTCAGGGCGCTTCATGGGGCATCCCCGCCATGCTGCTGGCCGTGGCCTACTTCTATGCCGCCGCGATCTGCACCACGATCATCAACGACGGCGGCCCCGGCTGGCTGTACCTGCTGGTCCTGCTGTTCGTCTGGGATGCCTTCAAGTTCCTCTGGATCGGACCAGTCAGCCTCGTCCAGCTCGCACACGTCGGGGCGCAGGAACGGAGGGCCCACAAGCTGCCGACGTAGGGGAGCGTGGCGGCGGTCCACGGATGTCGGAGGCCTCCGGCATCCTGGGACGCGGGCTTGGCGCTCGCCCGCCTGTCGTCCCCGCGGCGACGGCAGCGCGCCGGTACCCTATAGGGAGGCGTACCTGTCGGAGGTGACGCACGTAGAAGGAGGAGGTGCTGTGGTGGCGCATTCCAAGGAGCGACCGACTGCTGAGCAGATCGAACTTGCCGAAGCACAGATCGTTGAGCAGTCCAAGCGCATCGACTTCTACATCACTGAGTACTCCGTCGAGATACTCGCACAGAAGGTCCGGGATGGCGAGTATGTTGTTCCCGCCTATCAGCGAGAGTTTACCTGGGAAGATCGACGCAAATCGCGGTTCATCGAATCGTTGATCATGGGCCTGCCCATCCCCTTCATCTTCTTCTGGGAGATGCCGGATGGACGCCTGGAGATTGTGGACGGGTCTCAGCGCCTTCGCACGATTGCAGAGTTCATCTATGGCGGATTGGCGCTCGGCGAACTCGACCCTCTGACTCATCTGTCAGGGTTCCAATTCGACGATCTGCCCGAATCTAGGCAGCGCAAGATCAAGAACCGTTCGGTGCGGGGCATTGTTCTGAACGAGCACGCTGACGAAGCGGCACGACTCGACATGTTCGAGCGCATCAACACCGGCAGCAAGAACGCCAACACCGCCGAAATTCGCAGAGGTGCGCTTGCTGGTCCATTCATCGAACTGGTGATGGAACTTGCCGATGAGCCGCTCTTGGCTCAACTCGCACCGATATCCGCTAAGGCCAAGAAGGAGCGTGGCTACGAAGAGTTGGTCACTCGATTCTTCGCCTACGGCGATGGCTTGGAAAACTACCGCGACCGTCCTTCCGACTTCCTGTTCGCGTATTCCAAGAAGATGAACGAAGAGTTCGCGTCGGACTCGGAATTGGCCGACAGGTATCGCCAACGCTTCAAAACTGTCCTCGACTTTGTCTCACAAAACTTCCCGTTCGGATTCAAGAAGACAGAAACGGGGGCAGCGACACCGAGGACGCGTTTCGAGTCCATTGCGATCGGCGTCGCACTCGCCCTGGAGGAGAAGCCCGAGATTGCTGATCGTGCAGCCGATCAGGTCGATGTCGGCTCGTGGATTAACTTGCCGGAGTTCCAGAGGATCACCAGTTCTGACGGAGCGAACGCGATCGCTCGACTCCGTGGTCGTATCGAGTTCGTCAAGGACAAGTTGGTCGGCGATGGCAACGACTGAACTCGCACCCTTCTTTGACGAGAGGTATGCAGAGATTGAGGCATACCTCTCGTTTCTACAGAACGTTGAAGACGCGGCTCGGGAAGGGGCTCCGCGACTCCGCGGAACTGATGCTCCGATCACAACTGATCAGAAGAAAATTCTGAACTCGAGTCTCTACCTCCAGCTCTACAACCTTGTTGAAGCCACGGTGCTCCGGTGTCTCGAAGCAGTTGTTCTTGCCATCGAAGAGGCCGAGCGCCGCCCGAGCGAACTGAGCATCGGGCTCAGGACCGAATGGGTGCGCTCCATCGCACGCACCCATAGCGACCTAGGCCCCGAGAAGCGTCTCGAAGCAGCTCTTGATCTATGCGAACAGTTGTTGCAGCAGATGCCCATCAGGGGTTTCCAGATTGAGCGCGGGGGCGGCGGAAACTGGGACGATTCTTCGATCGAGAAAATCTGTGAACGAGTCGGCTGCGGGCTGGTATTTTCTCCCAGTGTCGCTAAAGCGGCGAAGCGTCATATTCGCGACGACATGGGTGCGCTAAAGCTGGTCAAGAATCGACGCAATGGACTTGCGCACGGCTCACTCTCGTTCGTTGACTGCAGCGATGGCGTGACGGTATCCGAGCTTCAACGGGTCGCGACCGCCGTAGGCGACTACTTGAAAGAAGCCGTTGCGTGCTTCGTCAGTTTTATTGAAATCGAGATTACTAAGAGTGAAGTGCAAGAAGAGGAGGAAGGGGTGATTGCCTCGTGACGGAAAATGCGAACGCTCCCACCATTCGTGCGATCGACTTGTTCTGTGGGGTTGGCGGGCTCACTCACGGCCTCTCCCGGGCGGGCATCGAAGTTGTAGCCGGAATCGACATTGATCCGGCGTGCAAGTATCCCTACGAAGCCAACAACAAGTCCAGGTTCATTGAGGGCGACGTCAACGAACTCTCTGCGTCTGAGGTGTCGGAGATGATTGGCGGAGCCGACATCAGCATGATTGCGGGATGCGCGCCGTGCCAACCTTTCTCAACCTATAGCCGGTCAGGTAGGAGTAAGAAGCGCGGCGACGACTGGCAGCTTGTTGAGACGTTCGGCAAGCTGGTGAAGGAAGTTCAACCTGATCTTGTCACGATGGAGAATGTTCCTCAGTTGCTCGACCATCCCGTCTTCGATCAGTTCTTGGAGAACTTGACTGGATACTCGGTTGAGTGGTCTGTCGTTCAAGCGGTCCGGGTTGGCATCCCGCAGACGCGCAAGCGCTTGGTTCTCATCGCCTCGAAGCTTGGTGCCAACGGCCTTACGCTGGCGCAAGACAACGGGAGTGTGAAGACCGTTCGCGAGGCCATCGGCCGCCTCCGTCCTATCGGGGCTGGCGAATCCGACCCGAATGACCGCCTTCATGTCGCATCACGATTGAGCAAGACCAATCTTGAACGGATACGCCACTCGAAGCCGGGCGGTACCTGGCGTGATTGGCCCGACGAGCTCCAGGCAGCTTGTCATCGAAAGAGCACCGGTGCCACGTATCCGAGTGTGTATGGCCGGATGTCGTGGGACGACGCGAGCCCGACCATCACGACCCAGTGCTTTGGATACGGGAACGGGCGATTCGGCCACCCCGAGCAGGACCGTGCCATTTCCTTGCGCGAGGCTGCGATCCTGCAGACCTTCCCACCCAAGTACAAGTTCGTACCTCCCGGTGAGCCCGTGCGGTTCAGCGTGCTGGGCCGGCTTATTGGCAACGCTGTACCCGTGCGCCTGGGGGAAGTTGTTGGGCAGACGATCGTCGCGCACGCTTCGCATTTCAGGGCGTCGGAGAACGGCGATGTCAAGGCGTCGAAGCAACATGGGGCTCGCCGGCGAGCAGTCGAGCGAATGCCTCGGTGGGCGTGAGATAGCCCAGTCGGCGGCGGGGTTGATTGTTGATCTCCTCGGCGATGGTGGTGAGGTAGGGCTGGTGATCGGGGATCACCGTGCCCTTGGGCAGATACTCCCGGTAGAGCCGGTTCGTGTTCTCGTTGCTGGGCCTCTGCCAGGGCGAGTGGGGATCGGCGAAGTAGACCGGCATCGCCGTGGCCAGGGAGACCTTCGCGTGCTGGGCCATCTCGCTGCCCTGGTCCCACGCCAACGATGCCTTCATCATCTCGGGCAGGTCGTTGAAATACTCGATGACCGCGTCAGCGGTTGGCTCGGCGTGTTTCGAGGGCAGGGCCAGCAGCCCGGTGAACCCGCTCATCCGCTCCACCAGCGTCGCCGCGCACGAGGCACCATTCTTCCCGATGATCAGGTCACCCTCCCAGTGCCCCGGCACCCGACGCTGGGCGGCGTCCTCACCTCGCTCCGCGATCGGGACCATACCTACGATTGGGCCACCGCGCGTCCGCCCGGTCGTACGTGGTCGGCGCTTGGTCCGCTTGGACTGCAAGAAGATCCCGCGCCGGGCGAGCTCACCGCGTGGGATCGCGTAGATGTACTGGTAGATCGCCTCACCGGAGACGGTGCGGCCCTGGACATCGGGAGAGTTCGCCATACGGCCAACAGTCGGGTCTGCGGCCTCCAGACGCAACCGGCCCGCTATCTCGTTCGGCGTCCACGACGCGGCCAGATCCGCCTCCACCCTCGCCTGCAGCACCGGATCCCGAGCGACCTTCCGCTGCTGCGGGCGAGCCCGCCGACGCTGCGCTCTGACGTCTGCGGTCACGGCTTGGTAGCCGCGGGTCTTCGTCGAGTTCCGGTGAAGCTCCCGCGAGATCACCGACGGGCAACGCCCCAGGTGACGGGCGATCCTCCGCACCGACCAGCCCGCTTTCGAGGCCGTCGAGATCTCCGACCTGTCACTGAACGACAACCCCACCCGCGCCATCCGCACACTCCACCGATCAGACCCCCGCCGACCGGGAGTGTTGCTTCGACGCTATGACACCACCGAGAGGCTCCGACCTTGTTAAGAGATTCCTACACCCCACTAGCCGCCCGCGGCTCCGCTGGCGGGATCGCGGCCAGCAGCATCTTGGTGTAGTCCTCGCGGGGGTCGGCGAACAGCTCGGACGCTTCGCGGTGCTCCACGGCGCGGCCCTTCTGCATCACCAGCACGTCGTGGCTCATCTGCTGCACCACGGCGAGATCGTGCGCGATGAACAGGTAGGTGAGGCCCAGCTCGCCCTGCAGCTCCCGCAGCAGGTCCAGCACCTTGGCCTGCACGGACACGTCCAGGGCACTGGTGGCCTCGTCCAGGATGATCACGTCCGGCTCCAGGGCGAGAGCGCGGGCGATGGAGACGCGCTGGCGCTGACCACCGGAGAGCTCGTGCGGGAAGCGGGAGGCGAAGTCGCGCGGCAGGTGCACCAGGTCCAGCAGCTCCTGCACCCTGCCCTTCCGCGCGCCCTTGTCCTTACCGCCGAGCCGGTGCACCTTTAGCGGCTCCGCGATCGAGGCGCCGATCTCGGTGCGCGGGTTCAGGGAGGAGAACGGGTCCTGGAACACCATCGCCAGGCGGCGTCGCACATCGCGCCGCTCTCCGCGGGACAGCTGGAACAGGTCCGTGCCCGTCAGGGTCGCGGTGCCCGCCTCGGGCTCGACCAGGCCGGTGAGGGCATTCGCGATGGTGGACTTGCCGGAGCCGGACTCCCCCACGATCCCCAGGGTGTGCCCCTTGCGCACCTGGAAGGACACGTCGTCCACCGCGTGGATGGTGCGGGATCCGGTGGGGGTGCGCACCTGGAACTTCACGTCGAGGTCCTGCACGTCCAGCAACACCGGGGATTCCCCCGGCGGGGTGGGTGGGGCGGCCACGCCGATCAGCGGGCGCGCGTCCAGCAGCTCCCGGGTGTACGCCTCGCGGGGGCCGGCGAAGATGTCCTGCACCGGGGCCTGCTCCACGATGTTCCCGTGGCGCAGCACCGTGACGTCGTCGGCCACCTGACCGATCACGCCCAGGTCGTGGCTGATCCAGATCACCGCACTGCCCAGTCGCTCCTGCAGGTCCCACACCAGCTCGATGATCTGCCGCTCCGTGGTCACGTCCAGCGCCGTCGTCGGCTCATCGGCGATCAGCAGCTCCGGCTCGCACGCCAGGGCGATCGCGATCATCACGCGCTGGCGCTGACCACCGGAGAGCTGATGCGGGAAGGAGTGCAGGCGGTCCTCCGGGTCCGGGAGGCCCACCGCCTCCAGCAGCTCGAGTGCCCGGCGCCGGGCCTCCTTCGGGGTGCCGCGGCCGTGGGCCTCCAGCGACTCGGTGATCTGCCGCTGGATTGTCAGCAGCGGGTTCAGCGAGGTCGACGGGTCCTGGAACACGAAGCCGATGCGGGAGCCGTGCACCTTGCGCAGCTGCGCCGGCGTCGCACCGATCAGCTCGGTGCCCCCCGCGAGCACTGAGGAGCCGGTGGCCTTGGAGGCGGGGGCATCCATCAGCCCGGTGGCGGCCAGCACGGTCATCGACTTGCCGGAGCCGGATTCGCCCACCAGGCCCACCGTCTGCCCCTTCTGCACGGAGAACGAGATGTCTTCGACGATGGTGCGCCGGCCGATGGTCACCTTCAGGTCACGCACGTCCAGCACGGACTCACGCAGGGAAGCGCTCATCACTTCATCCTCGCTTCCATCAGGCTGCGCTGCTTGGGGTCCATCACGTCGCGCAGGCCATCGCCGAACAGGTTGAAGGCCAGCACCGTCACGAAGATCGCGGCACCGGGGAACACGGCCATCCACCAGGCCTGCCCGATCCACGACTGCGCATCGAAGATCATCCGCCCCCAGGACGGCTCCGGCGGCTGGATGCCCATGCCCAGGAACGACAGGGTGGCCTCGGTGAGGATCGCGAAGGCGAGGGAGACGGAGGTCTGCACGATCAGCGGCGCCATGATGTTGGGCAGCACGTGCCGGGTGAGGATGAACAGGTGCCCGGTGCCCATGGTGCGGGACACCTGCACGTACGGCTCCACGCTCACCGACAGGGTGGAAGCTCGGGAGACGCGCGCGAAGATCGGCGTGTACACCACGCCCACGGCCAGCATGGTGGTCCACTTGCCGGTGCCCAGGATCGCCACGATCACCAGGGCCAGCAGCACCACCGGGAACGCGAACAGCACGTCCACCAGCCGCATCAGCACCGTGTCCACGATGCCCCGCACGTACCCGGCGGTCACACCGATCGCGGTGCCCACGCCCAGAGCGAAGGCCACGGAGATCAGCGCCACCTGCAGGGAGGTCTCGGTGGAGGCGATCACGCGGCTGAACACGTCGCGGCCGAGATCGTCGGTGCCGAAGAGGTGATCGGCGCTGGGACCCTGCAGGGAGTTCAGCACGTCGGTGGAGTTGATGCCGTAGGGGATCAGCCAGCGGCCGAACACCGCCACCAGCACCACCAGCAGCAGCACCAGGGCCGAGATCACGGTGACCGGGTTGGAGAACAGCACCCGCCAGGTGGGGCGGCGCTGCTCGGTGGGAGCGTCGACGTCGGCCGACGGATCCGCGGGATCACCCGAGCCCGTGGGGTTCGCGGGCTCGGCGGGATCGGCCGGAGTGCCCTGGGCGGCAGGGTCGACGGGATCGGCCAGCTCGGCCGCCTCTGCGGCGGCACGCGGGTCGTTCTGACTCATCGCAGCCTCCTCACGACAGCCGGATCCGGGGGTCGACGACGGCGTACAGCACGTCGACCACGAAGTTCACCAGCAGGAACAGGGCCGCCACCAGCAGCACGCCACCCTGCACCACCGGGTAGTCGCGGGCCTCGACGCTGTCGTAGATCAGCCGGCCCAGGCCCGGCCAGGCGAACACCACCTCCACCACCATCAGCCCCGAGAGGATCGTGGCCAGCTGGATGCCGGTGATGGTGAGGATGGGGATCAGTGCGTTGCGCACGATGTGGCGGCTCAGCACGGTGCGCGGCGCGAGGCCCTTGGAGCGGGCGGTGCGCACGTAGCCGGAGCTCTTGACCTCCAGCACCGCGGATCTGACGTATCTGGTGATGATGGCGGCGGCCACCAGTCCGGAGGTGGCGCCGGGCAGGATCACGTGCCGGGCCCACTGCAGCGGGTCCTCCGTCAGCGCCGTATACCCGTAGGAGGGCAGCCAGCCCAGCACCGCGGCGAACAGCATGATCAGCAGCACGCCCAGCCAGAAGTCCGGCACGGACACACCGAACTGGCTGGTCACGCGCACGATCGCATCGGAGGCCCTGCCCTCGCGCAGCGCCGAGTAGATCCCGGCGGGGATCGCGATCACCAGGGCGATCAGGATCGCCACGGCCGCGAGCGAGGCGGTGGCCGGCAGGCGCTGCAGCAGCAGGTCGGTGACCGAGCGGCCGCTGCGGAAGCTCACCCCGAGGTCCCCGGTGAACACTCCGCCCAGGTAGCTGAAGAACTGCACGATCAGCGGGCGGTCCAGCCCGGAGCGCTCCAGCAGGGCGTCGTAGGAGGACTGGGTGAAGCGGGTCCCCAGGGCCACCCGGATCGGGTCGCCGGGCACCAGGTGCAGCATCGTGAACACCACGATGATCACACCCAGCAGCACCACCAGGGAGTACCCGAGGCGGCGCAGCACGAACTGCACGGTGGGGTTGCGCAGCCACCCGGGCAGGCGGCTGGAGGAGCCTGCTGCGGCGCGCGACCCGGCGGAGCCGGTCGCGGTCACTGGTTCAGGGAGGTGTCGCGGAAGCGGATGGCGGCGTCACCGCGGGCCTCGTAGCCCTCGACCTCCGGCACCCATGCCTGCAGCACCGCCGGGTTGTACAGGTAGATGTAGCTGCACTCGTCAGCGATGATCGTGGCGGCCTCGCCGTAGATCTCCTTGCGGCGTGCCTCGTCGGGCTCGGCGCCGCCCTCCTCCAGCAGCCGGTCCACCTCGGGGTTGGAGTAGCTCTGGCGGTTGTTGGCGCCCTCGGAGTGGTGCTGGGCGTAGTAGAAGCCGGAGGGGTCGATGTTGCCCAGCCAGCCCATCATCAGCATGTCGAAGTTGCCCTCGTTCTGCTCGGCCAGCCAGGTCGCGAAGTCCGCGGTGGAGATCTCCACGGTGATCCCGAACGGCGAGAGCTGATCAGCGATCAGCTGGGCGGAGCTGACCGTCTCGGGGTACTCAGAGGTGGCCATGAAGCGGATCGTGGTGCCGTCCACCCCGCCGGCGGCGTCGAACAGCTCCTGCGCCTTGTCCGGGTCGGTGGAGTAGGTGCTGTACTCGTGGTACCAGGAGGAGGTCTCCGGGATGGCCAGCTGGTTGGCCACGGCCGTGCCCTGGGTGGAGGCCTGGATGATGGCCTCGCGGTCGATGGCGTAGGCGATGCCCTGGCGGGCCTCCACCGTGTCCCAGGGGGCGTTGGCGATGTTCAGCGCCAGGTACCAGTAGTCGTTGGAGGGCACCTGGCCCAGCACCAGCTCATCGTTGCCCTCGATCTGCTCCACCCGCTGCGGCTCGAAGGAGTCCGTCCAGTGCACCTCGGAGTTCTGCAGGGCGGTGACGGCGGTGGACCCCTCGGAGATGAACCGGAAGGTGACACCGCCCAGCGCCGGGGCGCCGCCCCAGAAGTCCGGGTTGGCCTCCAGGGCGATGCTGTCACCAGTGACGTAGTCGGCCAGCTTGAACGGACCGGTGCCGATGGGCGAGGTGACGATGTCGCCGGAGTCCACGTTGTCCTGCTTGACGATCGCCAGGCCCTTGAAGTTGCCCAGGTTGGCCAGCAGGTCCGGGGTGGGGGCACCCACGGCGATCACCACGGTGCCGGCGTCGGGCGCCTCCACCGATTCGATGGCGGCCAGGCGCCAGGCGTTGGCGAGCTCCTCGTCGATGATCCGGTTGTAGGAGTACACGACGTCATCGGCGGTGAACTCGCTGCCGTCGTGCCAGGTGACGCCCTCGCGCAGGGTGAAGGTGTAGGTCAGCTGGTCGTCGCTGACCTCCCAGTCCTCGGCGAGCGCTCCCACCATCTCCAGGTTCTCGTCGGGCTCGACGAGGGTGTCGAAGATGTTCTCCAGCACCTGGAAGGAGAAGTAGGCGGTGGTGCTGTGGGGGTCCAGCTGGTCCGGCTCACCGGCGATCGCGGCGATCAGCTCGGCGCCGTCGACGGCCCCGCCGCCGTCGGAGCCGGCGCCCCCGCCGTCGAGGTCGACGTCCTCCCCGCCGCCGGAGCAGGCGGCGAGAAGCGCTGCCCCCGAGACTCCGGAGGCGGCCAGAAGAGTGCGGCGGTCGAGCTTCATGAGAGGTCCTTCCCCGGGGCGAGATGCTGCGGCATCGCGAGCTGTCTTCCCACTGTGGTCCAGGACACTCTCCGGATGGGTGAAGATTGGACGGATGTGCTGGATCGTTGTGCATTCGTGATCGCTTTCCCAGACTCGTCGGAAGGGCCCCATGACGTTCTCCCTCGCCGTGGTCGACCCGCTGCACGGGCTGCTCGGGACGGCCTCGGCCTCGCGCTCGCTTGCCGTGGGCAACGCCGTGATGATCGTGGATCCCGCCCGTGGCGTCTCGATCAGTCAGGCCGCCACCAACCGCGGACTGCACGGGGCGCTGCTGTCAGGGCTGGAAGCACCGGGTGCCACGCCCGAGGCTGCGCTGGCTGCGGCGCTGGCCACCGATGACCAGCCGGAGCGGCGCCAGTGCGGGGTGCTGGACCTGACCGGCCGCGGTGCCGCCCACACGGGGGAGCTCAATGTCGGCTGGGCGGGCCATTCGCACGGCGGGACGGCCGCAGCGGCCGGCTGGGAGGGCCTCTCGGAGGGCAGCGGCGTGCACATCCACGACGGCCTCCATCGGCCCTCGCTGATCGCGCTGGGCAACTGCCTGGCCGGCCCCGAGGTGCTGGAGGCGATGACCCGCACGGTGCGCTCCTCCGGCTCCGGCGACGGCCTGGCTCTGTCCCTGGTTCAGGCGCTGATCGCGGCCGACGACGCCGGTGGTGACATCCGGGGCCGACAGTCCGCCGCCGTGATGGTGGCCCGCATCGACCCGGAGGCGAGCTGGCCGTTCACCAGCATCGTTGACCTGCGGGTGGACGACGACCCCGAGGCCCCGACCACGCTGCGTGCTCTGCTGGGCACCTGGCTGGACCATGCCGCCGAGCGCAGGCTCGTGGGGAGGCGGTGAGGGCAGGCTGGTGGGTCGGCGCAGAGGGCAGGCTCGTGGGCCGACGCTGAGGGCAGGCTCGTGGGCCGGCGCTGAGCGCACTAACCGGGCGGCGGTGGTCCGGCGGTCGGCTCCCCGCACCCGGGGCCGTCCCTGCGGATGGGGAGTTCTCCCCCTCCCCAAGCTCTCTGGACTTTGCCACCATGGGTGCATGGCTCAACGACAGCGCCACCTTGCCGCCGCACTTCTGGCCGGCGCCGTGCTGCTGCCACTGGCCGCGTGCGAGACGAGCTCCATCAAGAGCAGCTGCGACACGGACAGCTCCTGCCGCATCGAGATCACCGGCAACAGCCTGCACGACCTGCCTCGCCCCCTCGATGCCTCCCACGGCTACGAGAAGCCCGCGGACATGCACGACAAGATCCATCTGGACCAATCGACCGAGGGCGGACCAGCCGCCGTCGAGCTGAACGCCGATCCCTACGAATGCTCGGTCGGGGAATCGTTCACCGTCATCGACACCACCTTCGCCTGCACCGAGATCGGCGAGGACTCGATCGCGCTGGAGACCGTGCGGAACTGACGCCGGACAAAGACGACGTGGATCACCCACACCAGCGCTTTCGTAACTTTCGCAACCGGTGTAGTATCGCAGTTCAGGGGTCGGCAGAACACCCAGGCGCTCGACCTCGCGGGCGATCCCGCGAAATCGTGACCGCACGTACAGCCGATCACCCGCACGCAGCACGGACGACGAGGACTCTCCATGCCTGAATCAGCCATCATTCCCAGCGTCCACACCGTTGAGACCCCCCGGGCAGCCGACGCCTCCGGGAAGCTGCTGAGCTTCGTCGTCGCACACGAACAGCGGCATGGAACCGCCCCGTCCCCATCGTTCTTCCTCACGGGTGCCGACGAGCATGACCGTGTGGAGCTCTCAGCGGAACTCTTCGCGATCCTGAAAGAGGCCGCGACCGCTCTACAGCGCGGCCAGTCGGTGAGCATCGTGGCCAGGGACCAGGAGGTCACCACGCAACAGGCCGCAGAGATCCTCGGGCTCAGTCGGCCGACGGTCGTGAAGCTCATCGATGCGGGTGAGATCCCCGCTCGAATACCTGGCAAGCAACGCCGAAAGCTCCGGTTGAAGGATGTCCTCTGCTACCGGGATTCCCTCCACGATCGTCGGACCGACTTCATCTCCGACACATCGTCCGAGTACGACCAGAGTACCCAGGCTGATATCGCTGAGGCCCTTCGCGAGGCTAGGGACCGGGCCTGAACGTCGGGTGCCCCTGGCACACTGAGACAGGTGTACCGCGCCGTTCTTGACACCTGTGTGCTCGTGCCCGATCTGCAACGGGACTTCCTGTTGCAGATCGCGGCCGAGCACGGCTTCGCGCCACTGTGGGGTACTGGCATCATCACGGAACTCGAGTACGTGCTTCGCCGTCTCGACGAGAGACGTGGTCTGACGGCGAACCACGATGCCCGGCAACGGCTGCTGCGTCAGATGGACGAAGCATTCCCCGGATCCACCATCATCGCTCCGAAGTCTGGCACCTACCCGTACGACCTTCGAGATCCAGACGACGGTCACGTCGCCCACGCTGCGATCATGGGCAAGGCTGACGCGATCGTCACCGATGACCGGCGCAGTGGCCTCGCCAGTTGCGCCGCACTTCAGGAGGCCACGGTGGAGGTGCTTTCCGCCCAGGACTTCGCAGCCAACACAGTGATTGCTCACCGTGCCGAAGCTGTTCGCGCACTCCAGATCCTTGCGAGCCGTCGGCAACGGCCGCCGCAGTCCCCCCGTCAACTGCTCGTCCAGCTGCGCAACCGTCACGGCCTGGATGAGGTGTACGAGCATCTGGCGCCAGCAGTGCCCAGCCAGGGCTGAGCTCCAAATTTCTCCGCGGTCTCAGCCCACTCGGGCGAACTCGGCGACCGCCCCGTACAGCCTCCGGTGCACCGGCCGCAGCTCGGCATAGGCGACAACCGCCGACGGGTCCGGTGCGGTCACGTCCCCACCCTGCTCGGCGAGCGGGACAATGCCGTGGTCCAGATCCAGGGCGTCGGCACCCGCGAGCGCAGCACCGAGCAGGGTCGCATCCGACCCGTCGGCGTGCAGCACGGGCCGACCGGTGACGTCGGCCAGGATCCGCCGCCAGGGTGCCGAGGCCGCTCCCCCGCCGACCACGGGCAGCAGCTGCCCGGCGCTGGCGGGATCGAGCGCGTGCGAGAGGGCCAGTGCGACCCCTTCGAGGGTCGCGGCGTAGAGGTCGGTCGCACCGGTTGTGGCATCGATGCCGAACACCGCCCCGCGCAGGACGTCATCCCGCACGGGGAACCGTTCACCGCCCAACGAGGGCAGCACCAGCAGGCCCGTCGGCCCGCGGCCGCGCTCGCGTTCACGGGCCTCGAGCATCTGATCGGCGGCGGTCGCGTCGGCATCTGAGAGGTAGGCGCGCCGCGCCCAGGCCGCAGCTGCCCCAGCGGCGAGGATCGCGGAGATGTGCAGCTCAGCGCCGCCGCCGAGGGCGAGCCGGTGCGAGGCCGGGTCCGAGGTCGAGATCGAGGCCGGGTTCGAGGTCGAGAGCGATGCCAGGTTCGAGGCACCGTTCGCGGCCCGGTCCGAGCCGCCAGCTGCAGCCCGGTCCTGCGCGGCGCGTCGAACGCTCGCGATCCAGCCGCTGGTTCCCAGGGAGACGTGGTCCTGGCCGGGGGCGAGGCCGGTGATCCCCAGCGTCGCGGCACCCGCATCACCGGGCGCGAGCACGATCGGAACACCGGCGGGCACACCCAGCAGGGCGGGGGCGGACTTGTCGGTGTGGCCCACGACCTCCCCGACGGAACTGGTCAGGTACGGCAGGAGGGCCGGGTCGATCCCGGCGGCGCGGGCCAACGCAGGTGACCAGGTGCGGGTGCAGGCATCGAGCAGTCCGGTGGCCGCAGCGGTGGTCAGGTCGCAGTGGAGCCCGGCCCCGAGGACGTGCGCGAGGTGCCCGGCGGGGCCGAACACCAGGCCGCGGGCGCGACGGACGGACTCGGGCTCGTGGCGCACAAGGCGCCGGAACATCGCGGCGCAGCTGCTGGCGTCCTGCAGGTTCCCGGTGATGCGGTCCCAGTCCTCGCCGTCGCGGGCGAGGTCCGTGCAGATCTCGTCGTGCTCGGTGCCCGCACGCAGGTCGGTGTACAGCACGGCGGGTCGCACAGCACCGTGCTCGGGAGCCAGACCCTCCCGCGCGCCACCCACATCTCTGTGTGCGCCCTCGAGGACCAGGTCCTGCATCTGGCCGGTCAGGCACAGTGCGGCGACCTCGACCCAGGCCGGGAGGACTTCGGTGATCGCGATACGGGCGGCGCGCACCCAGTGGTCCGGGTCCTGCTCGGTGCCGCCGTCCGGGGTGTGACAGGTGGGGTACGCGGCACTCGCCGCGCCGTGGAGGTGCCCCTCGAGGTCGAGCAGTGCGGCCTTCGCCGCAGAGGTGCCGAGGTCGAGGGTGAGCAGACCGAGCATGGGGTCACGGTAGCCGGTCGGATGTGCCCGGCAGTCGCGCCGACGGAACAGGGAGGATGTGCCCGGGACTCACTTCGACTTGGTCATCTGGGGGCCAATGAGCGCGTCATTCGCCCCCAGATGGCACAGTCGATTCTCCAGATGGCGGGTCGGATCGTGAACCGACCCACGACCCTCAGCTCGCAGCGCGCCCACGACCGTCGACTCACCTCGCCCACGGCCCTCAGCTCACAGCTCACAGCTCGGTGGTGCCGGTCCCGCCCGGGGTGTCCCCGCCGGTGACTTTGGCCTTGAGGATCTGGGCCACACCTGCGACCTTGCCACCGGGCAGGCCCCAGTACTGTGCGGACTCACTGGTGACCAGCACCAGGGCCAGGTTCGGATCGTCCACGCCGTCGGGGAAGTAGCTCTTGGCGGAGTCGTCCCACAGCTCGGCGATCTTGGCGCGGTCCTCGACGAACTGGACCTTGCCGGCCACGGACAGCCAGGATCCGGCCTCGGAGACGTTGAGGTTCACCTCGGGGCCCTGGCGCAGGGCGTCGGCCTGATCGCCCTGCAGGCCCACGAACAGCCACACATCGGCATCGTCGGTGACGTCCTGGACGGTCATGGGGTGGGACAGCAGCTTGCCGTCGGCGCGGGCGGTGGTCAGCATGACGATGCTGGTGCCGCGCAGCTTCTCGACGACGTCCTGCTGGGTGAAGTCCTGGTCGGTGCTCACGGTTCCTCCATCGGGTCGAGCGGGTGGTCGAACGGGGTGCGGACCACTGGGCCACACCTGGATGAGCAGGTGCTGCCACGGCGGGCGCCGCGCCCGGTGACGCGTCGACCGTAGGCTCCGCACCTGCGACGGGCACCCAGGAACCCGACCGACCGGTCCCGGGATGCCAGGCAGCTCGTCGCGCACTCCGGCGGCCACCAGCACCCTTCGGGACCGGATGCGTGTGCCACGCCCCCTCGACCATTCGGTCACAGCAGGCCGTCCGTTCATGGGGCCTGCATGTCGTAGCGTGGCCAGGTGACCCACTCCTCCGGCTCCCCGCAGCGGGAGCACACCACCGGCTCCCCACAGCGGGAGCACACCAGCAGCACGCCCGCGGATGACCGGCCGCCCGCCGCCCCCACCGAGGCGGCCACCAGCGGACCCGACATCCCCGTCGGCCTCGACAACGCCCCGGAGGGCCCGGGTGTCTCCGCGGCGGGGTTCGCGGCCCCCGTGCCCGCGATCGTGGCCGGGATCAGCGAGGCCATCGGGAACACTCCCCTGATCCGTCTGGACTCCCTGTTCCCCGACTCCGGGGTGGAGATCCTGGCGAAGCTGGAGTCGGTGAACCCGGGCGGCTCCACCAAGGACCGGCCGGCTATGGGCATGGTGCGCGACGCCCTGCAGACCGGGCGACTGGCCCCCGGCGGCACCGTGGTGGAGTCCTCCTCCGGCAACCTGGGCGTGGCCCTGGCCCGTGCCTGCAACGCCCACGACGTGCGGTTCGTGTGCGTGGTCGACGCCCGTACCAACGCCACCACCGTGCGCACCATCCAGGCGCTCGGCGGGGAGATCGACCTGGTCTCCGAGCCCGATCCAGCTACCGGTGACCTGCTCACCGCCCGCTTCAACCGGGTCAAGGAGCTGCTGGAGGAGATCCCCGATGCGGTGAACCTGTACCAGTACGGCAATCCCGCCAATCCCCGTGCCCACTACGACGGCACCATGCGGGAGATCGCCGAGGCCACCGGGCACCAGGTGGACGTGCTGATGGCGGCGGTGTCCACGACCGGAACCATCGGCGGCTGCTCCGCGTACATCCGCGACCACGACATGAGCACCCGCGCGATCGCGGTCGACGCGGTGGGCTCGGTGCTGTTCGGTGGCACCGCCGCGCCCCGCCCCCTGCCCGGCATGGGTGCGGGCGTGGTCACCGAGCTGTCCCGCCAGGTCGAACCCGATCAGGTAATCCGCGTGGAGGGCCTGGACTGCGTGGTGGGCGCCCGGCACCTGGCACGCAGCGAGGGCATCCTGGCCGGGGGCTCCACCGGCGGCATCGTGCATGCCCTGGGCGGGCTGATCCCCAGCCTCGAGCCCGGCACCCGCGTGGTGTTCGTGGTGCACGACGGCGGCGTTCCCTACCTGGAGACCGTGTACGACGACCAGTGGGTGCGGGAGAACCTCGACGCCGACACGGACGCGATCGCGGAGGGGATCGAGCAGCTGCGCAGGACCGCCCGCCGTGACTGAGCAGCCCTCCGTCCGGGCCGGCACGGCCCATCCGACCGGCACGGCCCATCCGGCCCGCAGCGACGGTGCTGCCCGCCCGATTCGCGACGACCGCACTGCACCGCCCATGGCAGCCGCTGGCACACCGCTTCGCCCGGCCGCCGATGCGCCGCTGCGGATCGCCGTCGTCGGTGCCGGACCGAAGGCGCTGTACGCGCTGGAGGAGCTGTCCGCGCTGCTGGATGCTGCGCGCTCCGCCACGGCCGCCGCCGACGACGCGGGAGCTGCGGCCTCCGAATCGTCAGCAGCATCCGGCCTGACCGTGACGGTGATCGATCCTGTCGCCGTGCCGGGCACGGGCGCCGCCTACCACCCCGGCCAGCCGCACCACCTGCGGCTGAACGTGACCGCGGCGATCCTGGATGAGCCCGCCACCGGCGACTTCCCCGCGTACCCCAGCTGGGTGCAGGACCCGTACCCGCAGCTGGCCGACGAGCCGTACCCGCCGCGCGCGGTGGTCGGCGAGTACCTCGCCCAGCGCTGGCAGCAGATGATCCATGGTCTCTCCCGCCATGCCCGCGTGGAGCACGCCCGGGCCCGGGTGACGGACCTGCGGCGCGAGGGCAGCGCCTGGCATCTGACCACCGACGCTGCTCCCGCGGACGTCGGCCCGGTGGACGAGGTGCTGATCGCCACCGGTCACGCCGCCGGCCACCGGGGAGCCCTGGTGAACCACTGGAGTTCACCCCTCCCCCTGGTCCCGGCGGTGCTGCCCGCTGAGCGGATGCTCAGCGCCGCGCACGTCCCACCCGGTTCCCGGGTCGCGGTGCGCGGCGGGGCGCTGACCTTCATCGACGCCTGCTTGACCCTCACCGAGGGCCGCGGCGGCACCTTCACCGAGAGCACCGAGGTCGACGCGAGCGGCGGCACCGAGGCGGATGTCCCTGCCCGCCTGGTGCACCATCGCGGGCCGCACGAGCCGACCGTGATCCGGCCGATCACCCGGCAGGGTCTGCTGCTGGATGCGAAGCCGGACCCGGGAACACCCCTGACCGAGGTCGGCGAGCGCGCCGTCGAGCAGGCCCGCGCCCGATTCACCTCCGGCCAGGGCATGGGGCCGGACGCGGTGCTGGCGATCGTGGTCGATGCCGCCACCGCCATGCTCGAGGGGACATCCGCACCCAAGAAGCACGCCAGCACCTCTGGACGGGATGCGCGCGATACCGTCGCCGGTTCTCGCGCGGCCGTCGAGCACACGCTGAGCACCGGTGCGGAACCCGATCTGCCCCGTGGCCCGGGGCGCGCCGAGGCGGCGCTGCGTCGCAGCATCGAGACGGCCCAGGGCCACCGCTCGCCCGGTCCGGCCTGGGCGCTGGGCCGCGTGTGGCAGACCCTCTACTCCCAGATCTCCGCCGCCCTGCGCGGCAGCGACGCAGCCGAGGAGGAGTGGGCGCGCTTCCGGCAGGCCGCCCAGGTGCTGGAGCGCTTCGCCTTCGGCCCTCCGCTGGTCAACGCCCGCAAGCTGCTGGCGATGATCGACTCCGGCGCGGTGGACCTGTCCTGGATGGATGGTGGGACGGGCATCGACGGCAACGGCATCCATGAGGCGCCGGTGGCCGAAAGCTCCGATGCCACTGCCACTGGCCGGCACGATGACGGCACTGCCGCTGGCCGGCACGATGACGCCACTGCCACCGGCCGGCACGACGACACACCGTCTGGCGGCGATGTCGACGTGGTGATCGACGCGGTGCTCACCCCGCCCGGTCTGCTGAACCTCACCGACGAGCTGGCGGGGTCGCTGCTGCGCCGCGGCCTGGTGCAGGTGCGGCCCGGCAGGCGGGGGGCGATGATCGACGAGGCCGGCTCCCCCGTCGGCCGCGATGACGCGCCACTGGTCGCCCCCGACGGTCGGACCGTGGCCGGGCTCGCGCTGATCGGGCGGCCCACCGAGGACCATGTCATCGGCCACGACTCGCTGAACCGCCACCTGCACCACGAGGGCCGATGCTGGGCCCGACGGATCGCGGAGCGCATCACGGGCGCTGACGACGCCGCTCCCGCCGTAACGGCCGCTCCCGCCGTAGCGGCCTCCCCAGCCGTACCGGCGGACGGATCCGCTCCTGCCATACCGACAGAAGGATCTGCTCCTGCCCCCGCCCCCGCTGTCGCCCCCGAGTGAGAGGACCTGCTGTGACCGAGGAGCCCACCCTGCGCGAGGCATGCCAGGGAACCCCACCGCTGTCGGCCCGTCTGGAGCCGTGGATGCATGAGCTGCTGGCGGACCCTGCGACCTGCAGCTCGCTGCTGGAGCGCTACGGGAGCCCGCTGAACGTGCACGACTTCTCCGCGCTGCCGCGCAACGCCGCAGAGCTCACGGAGGTGGCCGAGGCCTCCGGGGTGGACCTGCGGATCTTCGTGGCCCGCAAGGCCAACAAGACCCTTGGCATGGTGCGGGCCGCGCATCGCGCCGGGCTGGGGGTCGACGTGGGCAGTGAGCGCGAGCTGGGCCAGGTGCTCGAGGCCGGTGTGCCGCCGCATGACGTGGTGGTCACCGCGGCCATCAAGCCCGATCCGGTGCTGCGCCTGGCCCTGGAGTCCCGCTCACTGCTGGTGCTGGACAACCTCGACGAGGTGGCCGCCTCCCGGAGGGTCGCCGAGCAGGTCACCGGCGCCCGGAGCGCGGCACCAGGTCGCCCCGCGGACGGGGCCTCTGGTGCCCCCGAGCCGTTCCCCGTGGCGCTGCGCCTCGCGCCCAGGCCCAGCAATCTGATCCCGCCCACCCGCTTCGGGGAGTCGGCCCGCACCTGGCTCGAGCTGATCGACTCCGGCGGCCTGGGCGACCTGCTGCGGGTGGACGGTGTGCACTTCCACCTGCACGGCTATGACCCGATCGCGCGCGCCACCGCCCTCGGGGAGGCGCTGGAGCTGATCGACGCGCTGCGCGAGCGCGGCCTGGCCCAGGACGGCGCGTTCGTGGACATCGGCGGCGGCATCCCGATGAGCTACCTGGACGATGCCGGGCAGTGGGACGCCTTCTGGCAGGCCCACGACCGGCAGGCCTCGGCGTCGGGCCCCGGCGGGGGTGCTCGCGCGGCCGACGATGACCGGCCCGCGGCTGCCCCCGACGCCGGCGGGGACGCCCCCACCGCCCCGCTCACCTGGCGCGGGGAGCCGCTGCGGCAGGTGTACCCCTACCACCAGCAGGTGATCCGCGGGCCCTGGCTGGAGCGGCTCCTGGGCCACGAGATCCGCCCGGGTGTCACTGCTGGGCAGGCCCTGCGAGAGCGCGGGGTGCAGCTGCGCTGCGAGCCGGGCCGCTCCATGATGGACGGCTGCGGCATGACACTGGCGAGGGTCATCCAGCGCACCAGTGCCAGCGACGGCGTGCCCCTGGTGGGGCTGGAGATGAACCGCACCCAGTGCCGCTCCACCTCCGACGACTTCCTGGTGGACCCGATCCTGGTGCGCACCGGCGAGGACGGCGGCCGGAAGCGCTCGGGCCCGTTCGAGGGGTTCCTGGTGGGTGCCTACTGCATCGAGGCCGAGCTGATCCAGCGTCGGCGCCTCGCGTTCCCGCAGGGCGTGGCCGTGGGCGACGTGATCGCCCTGCCCAACACCGCCGGGTACCTGATGCACATCCTGGAGAGCGCCTCCCACCAGATCCCCCTGGCCTCCAACGTGGAGCGCGTCGGCGGTCGGGACGCAGGCGGATCCGGAGGTGACCACCCCAGCGCAGAGGTGGCGGACCGCAGCAGGACGGGCGGCACGGACCACAGCAGCACCGCCGTCGAAGGCAGCGATCCCCGTCCTGATGTGCCCGGGTTCAAGCGCGACGGCATCGACCGGGTGCTGCCCATCCGGGCCTGATCCCCCGCTTGAGAGCCCCGGACATCCCCCGGTGCATCCCAGGGCCAACCCCGTACCGCGCCCGACCCGCCGCTCCCTAGCGTGCCGGCGGGCGTGGCCATCGGTGCCGGTCTGGCGCTGAGCATCGGCGCGGCGATCGAACTGGTGCGCCGACGTCGCACTGTCCACGCAGCGGCCGGTGCTGTCGCCACCGGGCGAGCCGGCCTCACACATCCCGGAATCGACCGGCGAACTGCGCCGGGGTCATCCCGGTGGTGGTGCGGAAGTCGCGGGAGAAATGGGCCTGGTCGGCGTACCCCAGCTCCGCTGCGACATCGGCCAGGCGCCCTTCCCTCTCACGCAGGCGGCCGGCCGCCTCGTGCAGGCGCCGGCGCCGAATCAGCCAGGCAGGGCTGAGGCCCAGGCGACGTGCGGTGAGCCGCTGCAGCGCGCGCTGCCCGATGCCGAACCTCTCGCACAGCTGCCCCACGGAGACCACGGCAGGATCGCTCTCCACCGTCTCCACCAGGGCGTTCACCAGCAGGGACTCCTCATCGGGCGCACCCAGGGACGCCACCCTGGACTCCAGCTGCTCCTGGCAGCGTGCGTGGATCTCCGGGTCCGACGGGTCCGCTGCCATCAGCGCCGTGATCTCGGCGGTCAGTCCCCGCAGCGCTTCCACATCGTCGAGACCGCACCAGCTGTCGGTGAGGGCGGAGACCGGCCCGTCGAGCAGGCGCGCCCCGGCGGCCGGCGCGAACATCACTCCGAAACCCCAGCCTCGGCCCCGCAGCTCCGTCACGGACAGGCCGCGCGTGGGCCCGGCGAAGCGGGAGTAGGCCGGGGTGGTGATGGCCAGGCAGATCGGGTACTGCAGCACCTTCTGCACGGCCGCATCGCCCTCCGGCACCTCCCACACCGGCACCCAGTACCGGCGGATCCACGGCGTGAGCTGCGGCGCGGGCGCGTACCGGGCGATGGCGAAGGTGCGATCGGCGGGATCGCGCAGGTGCGCCCGCTCCACGTCGTCCTCGGGCCTGGCCATGGGCACACGATAGAGGCCGCCCCGAGACGGTGCCGTCGGAAAAGTTCAAGACCTCCGCCGTCGGCCCCGCCTACAGTCGCGGCGACGCCCCGGGGCACCTGCGCTCCGGTCACCGCACAACCACGGAGGACACCATGGGACAGGCACCACCGACCTCGATCCAGCAGACCTGGCGCGAGCACGAGAAGCCGTTCACGGCCGTGATCACCCAGGTGCGTGACTGGGACGCGCCCAGCCCCTGCGAGGGATGGGCCGCCCGCGACGTGCTCGCCCATGTGATCGACACCGAGCGCGACTTCCTGCGGGATCACGGCCATCCCCTGCCCGACGGCGCACCCGCCGACAGCAGCGGCTCCGCCGTGGACCAGGAACCGTCCCAGAGGTGGTTCGCCCACGCCGCTGCTGTCGATGCGCTGCTGGCCGACGAATCGATCGCCGACGAGCGCTTCGACGGCTTCTTCGGCCCCACCACCATCGGGGATACCTGGGCCCGCTTCTACTGCTTCGACCTGCTGGTGCACCGCTGGGACATCGGCACCTCCCAGGGCCTCCGGGTCGACCTCAGCGACGAGGAGCTCGCTGCGATCGACGACGCTGTGGACGGCTTCGGTGAGCACGCCTACATGCCGGGAATCTTCGGCCCACCGGTCGAGGTGGGCACAGATGCGTCCCGTCAGGTGCAGGTGCTGGCACGCACGGGGCGGCACGCGACCAGCTGACGGCGCGGCCATGCACGGGGCGGCCTGGCGCTCGGCGGCCCGCGACCTGCTGACGGCGTTGCCAAGCGCAGGGCGGCCTCGCGCTCGGCGGCACGCGACCTGCTGACGGCGTTGCCAAGCGCAGGGCGGCCTCGCGCTCGGCGGCCCGCGACCTGCTGACGGCGTTGCCAAGCGCAGGGCCGCACGCGAGCCGGTGGCGGCGCGGCCTCGGTCTGACCCGACGCGACAGGAGCTGTTCTGACGGATGCGCTCACCTGACGTTCCTGCGGGAACGTGAGGCGCCCGACTGTCCCCGGTTACGGGCGAGTACCTTCCAGGATCTGGAAGCTGGCGGCACGGAACTAGCGGATCACCCGGCTGCCCGATGCCCAGGCCAGCACCTGATGGCCAGGCCGGCACCTGATGGCCAGGCCGGCATCTGATGGCCAGGTCGGCACCTGATGAGCCACCCGGCTGCCCGATGGCCAGGTCGGCGCCTGATCGGCCGCCCCGAATGCCTGATGGGCCAGTGAACGGAAGGCACTGCCCGCCCCGTCGGATCAGAGGAACGGACGCAGCGGGATCAGCGCGGTCTCGGCCAGGCGCGCCATGCGGTGGCGATCACGCCATCGCGGAGAGGTGAGCACCTCGCAGTGCTCGGAGTCCCGCTCGAACACCGTCTCCATGTTCGCGGCGAAGTCCTCGTCGATGATCTCCACGTTGGTCTCGTAGTTGAACGAGAGGGACAAACGGTCGATGTTGGCGGTGCCCACGGTGGACCAGATGCCGTCGATGGTGGCCGTCTTGGCGTGGATCATCGCGGCGTCGTACAGCAGGATCGTCACCCCGGCCTCGAGCATCTGCCCGTAGAAGCCGCGCGAGGCGAAGTCAGCCACGATGTGGTTGGACTTCCCGGGCACCATCACACGTACGTCCACCCCGCGACGGGCGGCCTGGGTGAGGGCGTGAAGGATCTGCTGGTCGGGGATGAAGTACGGGGTGGTGATGTAGATGTGGTCGCTGGCCCGCTCGATGGCCGCCAGGTACAGCTGCCGGATCGGGTACACCAGCTGCACCGGCAGGTTCGCCGCCACCCGCACCTCCGGATCCCAGCTGTCCGGCGGGATCCAGAGGATCTTGTCGTCCTCCTCGGCGTGCTCGTTCCACGCTCGCTTGATGGAGTTGCGCAGCCCCCACACGGCCGGCCCCTGCTCACGGATGTGGGTGTCGCGCCACTGCCGCGCGTAGAGGTCACCGATGTTGTAGCCGCCGATGAAGCCGGTGTGGTCATCGACCACCAGGATCTTGGAATGGTTGAAGCCGGTGTGGCGCAGCAGGCCCTTCCAGTACGGGCGTGCGATGGCAGGCAGCCGCTTGACGCGCACCTTGTCCGAGAAGCCTGCGTAGAATCGGCGCGGCACCACCAGGTTGCCGAAGCCGTCGTACAGCACGCGCACGTCCACTCCGCGGTCGGCGGCGCGGTTCATGGCGTCGATGAAGCGCTGGCCGACCTCGTCGCCCTTCCAGATGAAGGTCTCCAGCAGCACGCTCTCGCGGGCCCCGTCGATCGCCTCGATCATGTCGTCGTACACCTCGGAGCCGGAGGTGTACAGGGTGATCCGGGAGTCCTGCACCTGCGCCTCGAAGGTGCCCGGGCGCGGGGCCTCGCGCTCCTTGCGGGAGCGGCTCTTGACGCCGTCCACGGCGATCAGGGCGGCCGCCGCGGTCAGGGGCGGGACTGCGGTGACAGCTGCGCCGATCGCCGCCACCCGTCGCAGCGGTCGCTCGCCTAGAATCGCACGCACGGTGTTCAGAGTCGCCATGTGCTCAGCGTAGAGGGGCTTCTTGAGCCCCGCACTCAGGCGGGCTCGTCATCGACGGGTGCCAGGGGCCTGGTGGCGGGCCCTTCGAGGATCTGGCCGTCGGGGGCGAAGCGGGAGCCGTGCAGGGGACAGTCCCAGGATTTCTCGGCATCGTTCCAGGCCAGCACGCCGCCCAGGTGCGTGCAGATGCCGGAGACCCGGCAGGTGACGCCGTCGATCGTGGACTGGGCGACGGGCCTGCCACCGCGTCGGCCCACGATCCCGGAGCCGTCGGCAGGCTCCACCTCGGGCAGTTCGCGCAGCTCCCCGCGCGCCCAGCCGGAGGCCATGTGGGCGCCGACGGATGCGTTGCGGGCCGCGCCCGTGCCGAGGCTCTTTACGCCGGGCCGGGCACCGTCGAGCGGTTCCAGCCAGGCCGGCGCCTGCCCGGCCTCCAGGCCCGAGATGGCGAGTGCCGCGGCGACCGCGCCGGTCATCCCCCACTTGCTGTACCCGGTGCCGACGTACGCGGTGGAATCCGAACCGGGCAGGGGGCCGATCAGGGGCAGGTGGCCGGCCGGATGGTAGTCCTGGGCGGCCCAGGCGTGAGTGCGGCGGGCACCGGGCACGTGCTGTTCCGTCCATCGCTCCAGGTCCAGGACCTGCTGGGCGGTGGAGCTCGTGCGGCCGGTGACGTGGTCGTTGCCGCCCACCAGCAGCAGCTCGCGGCCATCGTGGGGCACGGAGCGCAGGGTGCGCACCGGGTCGTCGGCACTGATGTGCATGCCGTAGGGACGGAAGCCGTCGCCCACCTCGAAGGTGAGGGCGTAGGAGCGGCGGGCCTGCATGCGCACCGAGTACCCGCCTCGCTCGGTGAAGGGCACACCAGTGGCCAGCACCACCTTCCCGGCACGCACCTGGCCAGCTGTGGTCTCCAGAGTGAAGGGGCCGCGGCGGGGAACGGAGGTGACGCGCACGCCCTCCACCAGGGTGCCGCCCAGCGAGACGAACTCGGCGGCGAGCGCGCTCAGCACGTCCATCGGGTCGAACTGGGCCTGGTCCTCCAGGACCGCGGCACCGGCCACCTCGAAGGGCAGCTCCAGGCCGCCTTCGAAGCGGGCGTCCAGGCCGGCCTCCTGCGCCGCCTCCAGCTCCGAGTGCACGGAGGACAGCCCGGACTTCGTGGTGGCGTAGGTGGTGGCGGGGCGGTGCTGGACCGGGACGTCGTGGGCGCGGCAGAAGTCCAGCAGCCACGACTGACCGTCCCGTGAAGCCTCCACGTACGCCCGCGTAACGCCCGGCCCGTGCTGGGAGCGGATCTGGCTGAGCACGGTGCCCTGCAGCAGGGACAGCTTTGCGGTGGTGTTGCCGGTGGCGACCGCGCCCACGCTGCGGGCCTCCAGCACGGCGACCTGCAGGCCCTGGTGGGCGAGCATGAGCGCGGTGGCCAGGCCGGTCAGTCCGGCTCCGGCCACCACGACGTCGAAGGACGGGTCTGCGGGCAGTTCTGCGGTGCGGATGCGGTGGGGGTCATGGGAGTCCAGCCACAACGATCGCATCGTCGGCTTGGTCGGCGAGTGGGACATCGGGAGCCTCCGCCCTGATCGGTGACGGCCGTCCCTGGTGGACCGGCCGCGGTCCCCCAGCCGATCAGAACCGCCCGGAGAAGGCAACGATCCGGTCGGAACGGGACCGACCGGTCGCATCGCGCCTCAGGCCTGCCCGCTGTCGAAGTAGTCGCGCACGTCCTGCGGGACGGCCGGCACGTCGTAGGGCACGCCGCCGTTGCGGATCGACTCGGCGCCCAGCACGCCCGTGGCCACGGCCTCGCGGGCCGCGACCGCGGAGACATCGGTGGCGCCGCCGTCACGGGCGAACCGCAGGAACTCGGCGATCAGGTTCGGGTCCGCCCCGCCGTGGCCGCCGTCACCGCGGTCGATGACCTCCACCGCGTCAGGCCGGCCGGCACCGGAGTAGCGCGACTCCCAGATGTGGATCTGGTCGCCGCCACCGTCACCCATGTTCTCGATGCGTCCCGCGTCCCCGATCACGGTGTAGTTGCGCCAGTAGTCGGGGGTGAAGTGGCACTGCTCGTAGGAGGCCAGCACGCCGTTGTCCAGGGTCATGTTGATCATCGAGATGTCCTCCACGTCGATGACGGGGTTCATCTCCTTCTGGGCGGTGGGCGGCCAGATGTCGGCGTCGTACCAGTCCCACATGCGGCGGTCGGAGTTGTCGCGGCGATCGGTGATGTCGCCGTACACGGCCAGGTCACCGATCCCGGAGACCCGGCGGGTGTAGCCGCCGGCCAGCCAGTGGATCACGTCGATGTCGTGCGCGCCCTTCTGCAGCAGCAGGCTGGTGGCCTTGGCCCGCTCGGCATGCCAGTCCTTGAAGTAGAAGTCGCCACCGGCGCCGACGAAGTGGCGGCACCAGATGGCGCGCACCCGACCGATGCGGCCCGAATCCACGATCTTCTTCATCTGCCGGATCACCGGCATGTGGCGCATGTTGTGCCCCACGTACAGGCGGGCCTGCTTCTGCTTGGCCATCGCCAGCATCGCGTCGGTGTCCTCGACCCGAATCGCCATCGGCTTCTCCGAGAAGGTGGCGATGCCGGCCCCCAGGGTCTTCAGGGCGATCTCGGCGTGCGCGTAGTCCGGCGCCAGGATCATCACTGCGTCGACCTCGTGCTCGGCCAGCAGCTGGTCCACGTCGTCCACCAGCGCCACGTCCTCGCCGTGGCGCTCACGGGCGAGGTCCTTCCCGCGCTGGGTGGGCTCGGCGACCACGGTCACGCGGGAACCCTCGCCTGGCTTGTGGGCGTGAGTGGCGAGCGTGGAACGCGCCCCGTAGCCGATGACGCCGATGCGTAGGTCGTGCGAGTGCTCTGTGTCGTTCACGGTGGTCACCTTCCCGTCGTGCGGCCGCCGAAGACGTGCTCCTCGACCAGCGCCAAGCGCGTGGGCTGCTTCTCGAGGTCCAGCAGCAGCACCTCGTTGCGCCCCTCGCGGATGACCGGGGCGGGCACGTACAGCGACTGCTGCGGGCCCACGTTCCAGTACCGGCCCACGCAGAACCCGTTGACGTAGGCGACGCCGTGGCCGGCATCGGAGACGTCCAGGAAGGCGTCCTTCTGCTCGCTCGCCTCGAAGGATGCCTGCACCAGGACGGGCAGCGTCACGTCGTCCTCGGCGCCGGGCTCGACCGCGGCGGCACCCGAGGCCAGCGCAGCGAGCTCCTCGGCCATGTCCTCCAGAGGCCATGGATCCGCCTCCCAGTGGTTCAGGAAGCGGATGATCTGCCAGACGCCGCCCAGGATGCCCTTGCGCTCCCCCAGGCTGGGGCCGAAGTTGATGCGGCCCAGGTTCTCCACCAGGATCTCCACCCGCACGGTGCGGTGGCCGCCCTCGGGCAGCAGGCGCTCGGCCAGGTGGGCGAGCTCCACGGTGGCGGGGAACTGCTTGTCGGCCTCCGCACCGAGCACGGCATCGGCACCGGCGGCACCGGCGTAGATGCCGTCCACGTACACCCAGGCACGGTCGTGCAGGTCGTACAGGTGCAGCGGCGCGATCGAGGGGCCGTCCTCGCCGTCGTTGCGGGTGATCTCGATGTCGCGGGACAGGCGCAGCAGGCCCCGCTCCAGCCCCAGGTCCTCGAAGGACGGCGGCTTCGGGTACACCTCGGCACCGCGGGTGAAGCGCTCGGTGCTGCGCAGGGCCACCGTCCTGTCGATCGTGACCTCGCCGGCGGGCAGGGCCGCGGGCTCGGCGTCCAGACCCAGCTGGGCCAGGTGCTCCTCGAGCGCGGGCAGCTGGCGATGCTGCGCGATGACCTCGCGGAAGGCGCGGAACTTCTCGGTGAGCCGGCCGTTCTCGGCGATCGGGGCGTCGTAGTCGTAGCTGGTGGTGGTGGGGCCGTAGGTGCCGTGGTGGTTGGCCCCGGCCGACATCCCGAAGTTGGTGCCGCCATGGGCCATGTAGAAGTTTACGCTCATGCCGTTGTCCAGCATGTCGGCCAGCTCCGAGGCAGCGGTCTCACCGGTGCGGGTGTGGTGCTCCTCGCCCCAGTGGTCGAACCAGCCGTTCCAGAACTCCATGCACATCTGGGGCTGGCCCGGCAGCTCACGCTCGGCCATCTCCAGCACCTGCAGGGTGCGAGAGCCGAAGTTCACGGTGGCCAGCGCTCCCTCGATGGTGCCGCCGGTGAGCCACATGCGGGCGGGCCCGTCGGAGGTCACCAGCAGTTCGTCGATGCCGCGCGCACGCAGGCCGTCGCGCAGGTGCGCCAGGTACTGCCGGTCGTCGCCGTAGCTGCCGTACTCGTTCTCCACCTGCACCATCACCACGTTGCCTCCGCGGGAGGCCTGCCGGGAGGCGATCACGGGGATCAGCAGGTCGAACCAGGCGTCCACCAGCGCTAGGTAGTCGGGATCGCTGACCCGCAGGCGCAGGTTGCGGTCGCGCAGGATCCAGCCGGGGAACCCGCCATTTTCCCACTCGGCGCAGATGTAGGGGCCCGGCCGCACGATCGCATCCAGCCCCTCCTCCCCGGCGATGTCCAGGAAGCGGCCCATGTCCGCGATGCCGGTGAAGGTGGTGGTCTCCGGATCGGGCTGGTGCAGGTTCCAGGCCACGTAGGTCTCCACCGTGTTGCAGCCCATGGCGACCAGGCGGCGCAGGCGGTCGCGCCACTGCTCGGGGTGTACGCGGAAGTAGTGGATCGCACCGGAGATCACCAGGTGCTTCTCACCTCCGCGCAGGAAGCCGTCGGCGGTGGGTTCGAGCAGGGCGGTCATCGGTGGTCTCCCTCGGTGTGAAACGAATAACGCGGTCCAGTCTGACAGGTCCCATCGGGTGCGGGAAGTCCGATCAGTCGCCGGGATGCCCCGTTCTCACCTGGTCTGCGTAGGATCGCCGATCCAACCCAGCACCAGTGGTGCCATCGTCGAGGTCTCGTAGGCGAAGAACAGGAACGGGGAGTCGAGCACCAGCTCCTTGGGATCCTCCGGCGCTGCGGCCTCCTCCATCCCCACGGCTGTGGCAGCCGCAGCCTCCATGCCCTCCGCGTCCACGGTGATCACGGCCTTGTGCACCACGCCGCTGATCAGCAGCTGCTCCTGCGTGGTGATCCCCGAGAAGTCGGCCCCGTCGGTGAAGGCCAGCTCCATCCCCAGGCCCTGCAGCAGCGCGGCCAGGGAGGTCTGCCATTCGATGTCGAAGGCAGGGAGGCTCAGGTCGACCACGTCCGGTCCCTGCGGGCCCTCCAGCACTGCTCCGAGACCAGCGTCCGCTCCAACGCCGTCTGCCGCCTCGGCCAGTTCGTCCATGCTGCCGCCGAGCACCTGCTCCATCTGGGCGCGGACCGAGCGCCGCCCTGGCCAGGTCGCAAGCAGGTCACGTTCGGTGCGTCTGGTGGTGCACCGGCCTCTCTGCTCAACTCCCGGCCTCTTGGACCTACTCCCGGCGACGAGCCCGGTGTCGTGCGAATCTATGAGGATGTCGAGGAAAATCTCGATGCCCATGGGGCCGCCGCGTTGGATCCCCTGGGTCTTCATGGGTGTGGCCGTGATCCTGTTCGCGGTCGCGGCGGGCTTCGCGCTGAACAATCTGCGCTACCGGGATGCCGAGACGGCCACCGGCACCGTCATCGAGCACGTGTACTCCCCCATCCGCAGTGAGGACGACGACGGCCGCTCCAGGACGCGCGATGCCTGGAAGGAAGTGGTCCAGTGGACGGACGTCGACGGCGAGACGCACACCATCGTGGGCGACGTCTCCAGCACCCACCCCAGGGCGATAGGCCGGGACGTCACCGTCCAGTACTTCCCCGACGACGTGGGCAGTGCCCGACTGGCCGGTTTCTGGGATCAATGGCTGGTCACGGTAATAACCGTTGGCATGGGCCTGCTGTTCGGCCTCTTCGGCGTGGTGTTCCTGAGCATCTTCCGCCGCCCGGCACGGGGTGACGGCCTTGGCGGATCGGCGCCGCAGGCTCTCAGCCCTTGACCGAGCCCTCAGTGAGACCGCCGCGCCAGAAGCGCTGCAGCACCAGGATCAGGATCGCCAGCGGGATCACCGACAGCAGGGCACCACCGGTGGTGAGCTGGAAGAACTCCGGCAAGCGGTCCGTCTGCGCCCTCCAACTGTCCAGACCCAGGGTGATCGGGTAGAGGCGCTCGTCGGCCAGCATCACCAGCGGCAGGAAGTAGTTGTTCCAGATCGCCACGAACTGGAACAGCAGGATGGTGACCACGGCCGGGGTGAGCTGCGGCAGCGCCAGCCGGTGGAACAGCCCGATCTCGCTCACGCCGTCGAGCCGGCCGGCCTCCAGCATGGAGTCCGGCACCGCGGCGCCCGCGTAGATGGCGGCCAGGAACAGACCGAAGGGGCTAACCAGGGAGGGGATCAGAACCGACCAGTAGGTATTGGTCAGCCCGATGCTGGCGAACAGGAAGAACAGCGGCAGCGCGGTGGCGGTGCCGGGCACCAGCACCCCTCCCAGCACGAAGGCGTACACGAACTTCCGGCCCGGAAAGCTGTACTTGGCCAGGGCGTACCCGGCGGCGACCGCGAAGTACGTGGCCAGCAGTGAGCCCACCCCGGAGTACAGCAGGGAGTTCAGCGCCCAGCGCGGGAAGATGCCGCCGTTGGCGGAGAGCACCGCGCTGATGTTCTCCACCAGGCGGAACTCGTTGCCGAACCAGAATCCGCTGGTGCCGAACAGGTCCTCGGTGGTCTTGGTGGCGTTGACGACCACCCAGTACACCGGCACCAGGAAGTAGATCGCCACGATCGTCAGCACCGCGGTGACGATGATCGTGGTGGCGGGGCTGCGACCCGCCGCGCGGGCCCCGGAGCGCTCGTCGGCCCCGCGCTTGCCGGCCCCACCGGCGCGGCGCCTGGGCGTGCCTGCACCGGCGGCACCAGAGCCTGGGCGGTCGGTCTCGAGGGTGCCGGTCGCCTTGCCGGCGGCCAGCGCGTTCTTGGAGGCGTCGGTGGCGCTCATCGCTTCCTCTCCGCCCACGAGGAGACCCCCAGGGCGATGGCCGACAGGACGAAGGCGGAGACCGCGATGATCACGGCCTGGGCGGCTGCCATCCCGATCTCGTTGTACTGGAACGCGTACGCGTAGGCGCTCATGTTCGGCGTGTACTCGGTGGTGATGCCCGAGCTCATGGTCTGCAGCAGGCGCGGCTCCGCGAACAGCTGCAGGGTGCCGATGATCGAGAAGATGATCGTGAGCATCAGTGCCGGCCGGATCAGCGGCACCTGGATCGAGGTCACGATCTTCATCGCGCCGGCACCGTCGATGCGGGCCGCCTCGTACAGCTCACCGGGGATCGCCTTCAGCTGCGCGATGATGATCAGCATGTTGTAGCCGGTGTACGTCCAGGTCACGATGTTGGCGATGGACCACAGCACCACGTTCGGCCCCAGGAAGTCGATCTCGATGCCCATCCAGCCCAGCACGTCCACGATGGGGCTGAGGCCCGGGATGTACAGGAACGACCACAGGATCGTGGCGATCACGCCTGGGATCCCGTAGGGCAGGAAGTACGCGGAGCGGAACAGGCCCGGCCACTTGGCGGCGGCGCTCTCCAGCAGCAGCGCCAGGATGGTGGCGGCCACGATCATCACCGTCACCTGCACGATCCCGAACAGCATCATGCGGCCGATGGATTCGATGAAGTTCTGGTTGGACAGCGCCGCTGCGTAGTTGGAGAACCCGGCGAAGGTGCTCTCCGTGCCGTCCTCGCCCAGCAGGCCGCTGCGCTGCACGCGGGTGAAGCTGTAGCCCACCGCCATGATCACTGGGACGATCATGGTGGCGATGAACAGCACCAGGAACGGTGCCATCAGGATCCAGGGTGCGGTCTTGGTCCTCATCGTGCCTCCTCCGCGTTCAGTCCGTTGCCCTGCATGATCTCGACGATCTCGGTCTGGGCGTCGCCCAGCAGGTCCACCAGGGGCCGCTCTCCGTTGATGGCCGCGGTCATGCCGTTGCCGATGATGTCCATGACGCGCTGCATCAGCGGCGCCCAGGTCCATTCGAGGTTCTGCCCCTCGGCCATCGGGACGATCACCTCCTCGTTGTAGTTCTGCCCGGAGAAGAACTCGGAGGGCTGCTGACGGGCCTCGCCGATGTAGTCCGCGGCCGGGGACCAGCCGATGCCGCAGAACTCGATCATGGCGTCGATCCCGGCCGGGTCGGTGCACATCCAGGTGCAGAACTCGAGCGCCTCGGCGGGGTGCCGGCTGGTGGACAGGATCGCGGCGGAGGAGCCGCCGTGGGCGCCGGAGGCGTAGCCGTCCTCCCAGGTGGGCATGGCTGCGGCCGCCCACTTCCCCTCCGCGCCCGGCACCGCCTGGATCAGGGCGTCGCCCCAGGATCCGCAGATGGCGCCGACCACGTTCCCCTCGCCGGCGGCGGCCATCCAGGGGGTGGAGAAAGCGCCGTAGCCGGTGCCCACCAGGCTGTCGGCGAGGATCCCGTCCCAGTACTCGGCCACCCGCATCGAGGGTTCGCCCACCATGTCCACGATCCAGCCGTCCCCCTCGGGGCGGAACCAGTTGGCACCGGACTGCATCATCCAGCCCACCAGGTAGGAGCCGTCGGTGGGATCGAGGGTGAGGAACTGCTTGCCGGCGTCCTTGACGGCGCCGGCGACCTCGCGGAACTCGTCCCAGGTGCCCGGGGGCTGGAGGCCCAGCTCCCCCTCGAGCACCTCCCGGTTGTAGTAGGTGGCCATGGGTCCGGTGTCCTGCGGGACGCCCCACACGGACTCCCCCACCTGCGCCTGCGCGTAGGCGCCGGGATCGTAGGCGTCCTCGTTCTCCTGGATGCCGTAGCGGGTGAGGTCCACCAGGGCCCCGGCGAGGGCGAACTCCGGCAGGGAGCGTAGCTCCACCTGGGCGATGTCCGGCCCACCGCCGGCGGCGACGGCGGAGAGGATCTTGGCGTACCCACCGGCGTTGCCGCCGGGGATCCACACGGCCTCCACCCGGATGCGGTCCTGGCTCTGGTTGAAGACGTCGGCGACCTTCTGCAGGTCCTTCAGCCACGCCCAGTAGGTGACGGTGACGGGCCCATCGGCAGGCGGGATGGTGGGTTCAGCGTTGACGGTGCCGGGGTTCGGCGGGGCGCAGGAAGCCAGGGCCGCGGTGAGCGCGGCACCCGATCCGACCAGCGCACTTCGCCTGCTGAGTCTTCTCATGGGGGCTCCTCGTGGTCGTTCCGCATCCACGGGGCGCCGGTGAGGGGGCTCGGGCGCGCCTCGTCGATGAGGTGGGGATCACATCGTACCAACGGGGAGTCGGGACCTCCGGGACGGTCAGGACACCGAACGGCATCGATCGGAGGCAGGCCCCACGTCCGGACCCGGCGCGTAGGCTCGACGACGAGCCCGCACCTGTGGGCCACGGCGAGGGGCGCGACGGTTGGGCGCACGCCGGTGGGGGGCGCGACGGTGGGGGGCGCGACGACGAAGGACACGACGGTCAGGGACACGGACACATCGGCTAGGGGCACGGCCGCGTTAGCCGACCCCGGTCGCCCCTGAGCGTCGTCCCCGGCCCCACTCCCGGGGTTACGGGTGGGTACGTTCCACGAACTGGAAGCGCACCACCCGGTACCGGAAGCGCACCACCCGGTACCGGAAGCGCACCACCCGCTGCCGCTCGCTCACTGGGATCAGCCATGTCAACCTGGGGCTGATCCGGGCGGTCGACGCCATCACCGGCGACACCCTGGAGTGAGCCTCGGGCGCCCCGGCCGCCGTCCGGCAGATGGGGCGCCCTCCCGCGCCCGTGCGGGTCCTGCGCGGCCGCGAGCCTCAGGCCCCCTGGTGGCCGGAGAACTCCGCGGGGGGGCCGCCGCGGCGGCCCTGCTCGCCCTTGTCCAGGGCGTTGATCGCAGCGACCTCCTCGGGGGTGAGCTCCAGCTGGAGGGAGGCGAAGTTCGAGACGATCCGCTCGGGGGTCTCGGACTTGGAGATCACCACGTTGCCCTGGGCGAGGTTCCAGGCCAGCATCACCTGGCCCACCTCGGCGCCGTGGGCCTCGGCGATGCCGGTGATCACCGGGTCCTCCAGCTCACCGCCGCCCTGGCCCAGCGGCGACCAGGACTCGGTGGCGATGCTCTTGGAGGCGTGGTACTCGCGCAGCTCGAGCTGGGCGAAGTAGGGGTGCAGCTCGATCTGGTTCAGCACGGGGACCACGCCGGTCTCCTGCTCCAGCTGCTCGAGGTCCTCCACCCGGAAGTTGGAGACACCGATGGAGCGGATGCGGCCCTGCTCCTTCAGCTCCACCAGTGCCTTCCACGTGTTCAGCGCCTCGCCCCTGGCGGGGGCCGGCCAGTGGATGAGGTAGAGGTCCAGCTCCTCCAGGCCCAGGTCGGCCATGGTGGCGTCGAAGGAGCGCAGCGTCTGCTCGCGCCCCTGGTCCTGGTTGGGGACCTTGGAGGTGATGAACAGGTCCTCCCGGTCCACCTCGGTGCGGGCCAGGGCACGGCCCACGCCGGCCTCGTTCTCGTAGCCGCGGGCGGTGTCGATGTGGCGGTAGCCGGCCTCGATCGCCTTCAGCACCACGTCGGTGGCGGTGTCGTCGGAGACCTGCCACACCCCATAGCCGAGCTGGGGGATGGAGCGGCCGTCGTGGAACTCGATGGTGGGCTGCGCGGTCATGATGCTCCTTAGCGGGGACGGGCTCGTCGATCGGGTCGGCACGTGCACCGGGGACTCACCACACTACCGAGCACGCCCCGCGCCGGTGGTCACAGCGGCAGCACCCCCAGGCCGATGGGCCTGCTGCTCGGGTCCGCCTCCAGCCACTGCGCGAGCCCCGGCGGGTGCACCTCATGCTCGGCGAGGTGCCCGATGGGCAGCCAGTCCGTGCCATCCTGCCCGGGATCCGGGTCGCTGCCCGGACCCGGCTCCTGACCGTCGGCCAGACCGCACCAGTAGGCCACGTTGACCTGGTGGAACGGAGGGATGGGCACACCGTCGCGCAGTCGGCTCACGGACTGCACCTCGTACACGCAGGCGACCTGGTGCACCTCGACCTCCGCGCCGATCTCCTCGCGGCACTCGCGGACCAGGGCGGCGACCTGGTCCTCGCCGTGCTCCTGCCCGCCGCCGGGCGGGCCGTGCAGCACGGTTCCGTCCGGGGTGACCACACGGTTCATCAGCACGTGCCCGTCCCGCACGATGAGCGCCTTGACGGCCACCCGGGGGCCGGAGCCGGCGGCGGAGCCTGGCCCGGAACGTGGCCCGGAACCAGGCGCGGGACGAGGAGCCGGTGCTCCCGCGGCGGAGCCCGTCATGCGATGGGGTGTCCGGTCAGGTGCTGCTCGGCCAGGCGCAGCAGCTCGGCCTCGTCGGCTGCGCCGAGCAGCGCCGCGACGGCCTGCTCGTCGGTGAGCATGCCCATCATCCGCTGCAGCGCCGGCACCATCGCCTCGGGATCCGTGACCAGCGGGAGCACCAGCAGCTGCGTCTCGACGGTGTCCGCGGCGCGGCCGCCCATCTCGCCGAAACGCACGGGCCGGGCCAGGGTGGCGACCGCCAGGCAGCGCACGCGCACGTGCTCGGCATCGGAGTGCGGAATCGCGGTGGGGATCCGGGTGGGCAGCCCGGTGGGGAAGCGCTGCTCGCGCTCCCACAGCGCTGCCGGGAAGCTCTCCTCCACCAGGCCCTCGGCCAGCAGGTGGCGGGCGATGGTCCCGAGGACCTCCTTCGCGTCCTCGCCCGGGACTGCGTGCAGCACGGCACGGATGGGCACGGCCTCCAGCGGATCCGCGTTCTCGCTGGGGCGCTGATGATCGGTCATGGGGCCTCCCGGGTCGGTGTCACGATTCTGGCACCCTCGCGGGGCCGACGGGGATACTGGAGTCCCGTTCGCCCGAAGGAGCACCGATGCCGGCACCCCGCGACACCGCACTGGTCGTGCGCGCCGCGCGGCTCTACTACGAGCAGGGCCGTTCGCAGACGGAGGTGGCGCAGGAGCTGGGGCTGTCCCGCTCGAACGTCTCTCGGATCCTCACCCAGGCACGGGAGCGCGGCATCGTGGAGATCTCCATCCACGATCCGGACGGCCCCCCGCGCCATCATCCCGCGGTCGAGGCGGCGCTGCGCGCCCGGTACTCGCTGCGTGAGGCCCACGTGGTCTCCGCCCCTCGCACCCCGGGCCTGGAGGCCGTGGCCAGGCAGGCGTCGGCCCTGATCACGGAGCGGGCCGCCCAGGTGCGCTCGATCGGTCTGTCCTGGGGACAGACGGTCCAGCGGGTGGTCGAGCAGCTGGAGCCGGTGCGCCTGCGGCCGGCGCCGCGGGTGCTGCCGCTGGTGGGCGGGCACTCCACGCTGGACCAGTTCGAGTCCGGCGAGTCGGTGCTGCGGGTGATGGCCTCCCGGTTCGGTGCTCGCGCCGAGATGCTCTACGCGCCGGCGGTGCTGGAGGCGGCCACCACGGTGAGCACGCTGCGGCGCGAGTCGAGCATCGCCTCGGTGCTGGAGGCCGCCGCGCAGGTGGAGCTGGCACTGGTGGGCATGGGCTCCATGGGCATGCACTCCTCCCCGCACATCGTGGAGCAGATGGGGCTGAGCGAGCAGGAGCATGCCGCGTTCCTCGCGCAGGAGCCCGTGGGGGACGTGTGCGGCAGGTTCGTGGACGCCCACGGGGTCCCGGTGGGGGCGCCGACGGACCAGCGGGTGCTCGCGGTGACGTTCTCCGAGCTGCTGCGCATCCCCGAGGTGGTGGGGGTGGCCGCAGGCGCGGAGAAGGCCCCGGGCGTGGCCGGGGTGCTGCGCAGCGGCACCATCGACACCGCCGTGGTGGACGTGGACCTGGCGCGCGAGCTGCTGGCCTCCACCTGAGCCCGACCCCCTCCCCCAGGGGCATCGCCGCTCGACATGGGCGAGGGTGGAGCCGAGCCCGGGCGCAGGCCTGTCAGCGAGAACCCGGGCACCGCACTGTCAGCGAGAACCCGGGCACCGCACTGTCAGCGAGAGGCCGGGTACTGCCCCTTCAGCACGGAGATCAGCTGGGCGGTGCGATGGGCATCCACGGTGAGCCGGGTGTCATCGAGGCGGGCGATGGGCGCGGCCAGACGACTGGAGGACAGCAGCCAGGCAGCGTCGGCCGAGGCCACCTGATCGGGGGTCATCAGCTCCTCGCGCACGGTGGCTCCCTCGGCCCGCAGCACCTCGAACACGGAGGCGATGCTGGTGCCCGGCAGCACTCCGGCGTCGGCGGGGGTGGTGGTCCAGGTGTCGCCGTGCTGCACGAGCAGAGTGGAGGTGGGACCCTCCAGGCAGTAGCCGTCGGTGCTCACGAACAGCACGTCGTCGGCGCCGCGGCGCACCGCCTCACGGGTGGCGGCCATGTTGACGGCGTAGCTGAGGGTCTTGGCGCCCGGCAGCAGCCAGGGGCTGGTGCGAGGCACGGTGGTGGACAGCCCCCGGTCCAGGGTGACCACGGCGATGCCCTCACGGCAGCGGGACCAGTCCTCGGCGGTGCGGGCATGTATCCAGGCGGTGGGAGTGCCAGAGCCCTCCACGCCGCGGGTGACCATCACCCGCACCGTCAGCTCGGGCACGGGGGCATGGGCGTCGATCGCCGCCTGCACGGCCTGCGCCAGCACCGTGAGATCCAGGGCGGGCAGCTCCACCAGTTCGGCACTGCGAGCCAGTCGGCGCAGGTGGGGGTCCAGGTTCACGGGGGTGCCGTCGAACACGCCGATGGTCTCGAACACGCCGTCCCCGCGAGTGGCCACCAGGTCCGTCACCAGCAGCTGCGGCTCGTCGGCCTTCCCGAGGCGGAAGGGCTCGGAGCCGTCGGCCGGCGCCCCGGCCGCTCCCATCACCCACACGAGGACGGGGCTGTGGGCGGGCGTGCTGGGCTGTGTCATGGGGGCCTCCGCGTCGGGTTCCCTCCGTGGTGCTCACGGCGGGGGCCGCGACCTGGGCGCGGCCTGGCCCCAGGCTAACCGCACCGGTGCGCGGGGAGAGGGTCATCCACCCGCGTCAGCGGTCCAGGTGCTCGGTGCCGATGGCCTCCCCGGCCTGGGAGCCGGGCACGGCCCCGGAGTCGAACGCGGAGCCCAGCAGGGCCATCAGCTGGTCCCACAGGGAACCGGGCTCGTCCACCGATCCCACGGCAGCACCGATCCGATCGGTGACCATCGAGCCGGCGGAGGCTCCCGCACCGTCCGCCCAGCTGAGATGGAGGAAGGCCCCTGCGCCGACCGCCGCACCGGCATCGGCAGCGCCCCCGGCCGCACCGGCATCGGCAGCGCCCCCGGCCGCACCGGCACCGGCATCCGCCCCGCCACTCCCGGCCTCGGAGCCGCCGCCGGAGCCCGACCCGCCGCCGGAACCGGACCCGCCGCCGGAGCCGCCCGCGGAGTCCCCTGCTCCCGAGCCGCCACCGGAACCCGCGCAGTCGCCGCCACCGGATCCTTCACCGCCACCGGCAGCCCCGTCGGCACCAGCGGCGTCGCCCTCGCCGATCGATGTCCCCACGGCACCGGCAGCCACACCCCCGGCAGCGCCCGCCCCGGTGCCGATGCCCGCGAGGGCGCCCGCACCGAGGCCCGCATGGCCCATCATGTCGTCCAACGGCTCCAGGCCGAGCATGCCGCCGATCTCACGCCCGCCCCCCAGCAGGCTCAGCAGCTGCTCGGCGAGCATCGCACCGGCCAGCAGGTTCCCGATCATGGCGCCGACGGGACCGCCGATCATGCCTCCGACCAGCCCGGCGAGCAGGCCGAGGCGGCCCATCGGGGAGTCCAGCAGGGCAGCCAGCGCGCGCTGCTCGGGAGTGGAGCCGTCACCCAGCAGGGCATCGCGAAGGGCCTGGGCCGCCCCGGAGAGCGCTGCGGCAAGGCCCCCGGCCGCACCCCCGGCCAGGGCTCCGCCCAGGGCAGCGGCGAGACCCGCGCCTGCGGCCACACCGGCCTGGAACGCGTGGGAGGCGCTGAAGAAGTCGATCGTGGAGGCCGCGTCCTGCTCATCGGCGTGCTGGATCAGCAGGCGGGCCCGACGCCGCAGATCGAGGGAGCAGTCCTCCAGGCCGGGGCGCACGACGCCGGCCCACTGGCCACGGAAGCGGTCGGCGTCCTCACCCACCCATTCGACGTCCTCGACCAGCACCTTGAGGCCGCCGTAGAGGTCCTCCAGCAGATCCGAGCGGCGGACCACCATCTGCGCCATCGTGCGCAGGGCCTCGGTGTCCGCCCCCTGGAACCCTGCCATTGCCTGCCCCCTCTGAATCTCTCCGCTGTCCTGCCCCTGACGACGTGTCCCACCGTAGGACCCGCCGGTCACCTGCGCCATGGGGAGGACTCCCCATGGCTGTCCGCCCGCCGACCGTGCGAGCTGGGGCGGACCTCGCACTCACGGGCGAGGGAGCTTCTCCTGCACCCATGCGGGCAGGCGGTCGTCACCGAAGCGCTCGGCCATGTGGCGGGCCACCTGCTCGTCCACCCCGCCCAGGCCGTCGAAGCTGCCCGGATCGGTGTCGTAGTTGAGCTTCGAGCCCAGGGCGATCCGGCTGCGGTCCTCCCCGGTGCGCTCGGCATCCAGGCGCAGGGAGACGAAGGGCTGGCGCTGATCGGCGGCGGCCTGCTGCAGTGCGTCCAGCAGCAGGCTCACCTGCGAATCGGTTCCGAAGCGGGCGTCGCCGCCGCTGCTGGAGCCGTCCGCGTCGGTGACCACGATGCGGCCGGCCCATGCCTCGCCGTCCGGGATGAAGGCGACGGTGAGCTGCTGCCACTGCTCGGTGAGGTCCACCGAGGTCAGCATCACGCGCGCGAGATCCTGCAGCAGCTCGCCCTGCCGCTCCATCGGGGAGGAGTCGTTCTGGGGCTGGGTCATCGGGATCCTCTCGCTTCGTGGTGCGATCGACTCGCGGTGCGACCGGCTCGGTCTCCGATCGACTCATGGTCCGTTCGACGTGGCCGACGGGCTCGGCTCAGTCGTCGAAGGTGGCACCGTCAGGGTAGTTGGGCAGGGTGTTATCGGCGATCACGTCGCCGTTCTCCGTGATGCGCACGTCGTAGCTCTCGGGCACGTACTCCCAGGGTGCACTGCCCTGGTCGGGGCCCACACCGGGTGGCTGCTCATCGCCCCAGTTGAAGCGGGTCTCATAGGAGTACTGGTGGCCGTGCTTCTCGATGCCGTCGGCCATCAGGCTCTCGTAGGCGTAGATGTTGTCGTCCACTCCGCTGCGGGCCTGGTTCACCTCGTCCCACTGGCGGGTGTAGTTGATCTCCTCGCGCACCCCGCCGAACTGGCGGGCCAGGGCGTGCCCGGCGTTGAACTCGATGCTCTCGGTGTCGCCGTCGGCGGTCATGTCGAAGCGCTCGGCGATCTTGGACTGGATGGACTGGCTGCGGGAGGTGTCCGGGTGCAGCTCCACCTCGGGCACGTACATGTGGTCCAGGCGGCCCAGCTCATCGGTGCTGTAGAAGACGTTCTCGTTGACGTGGTAGTTCGCATCTGGGAACACCTCGCGCAGGTTGGGGTTCATCGCGCCCCCGCCGCCGGTGGCCTCGACGTACACCACGCGGCCGTCGCCGTCGGTGTGGTACGTGCCGTGGTCGCCCACCTCGTACCTCGTGTTCGGGGCCAGCTCGATCGGGGCGCCGTCCGCATCCAGGCCGAAGGGCTTCGCGGCGCTTCCCGGTGCCAGCTCGTGATCGGCGTCCACGGTGATCGTGTCCGAGGTGCGGGGCGGCTCCAGCACCAGCCCGGTGCCGTCGAAGGCCAGCGGGGAGTCCGTGCCGATGGCGTCGCTGACCTGCTGAGCGACGGCGCCGGTCATCCGGCCGGTGCCCTCCACCGCCGATTCGGCGGCCGTGCCGAGGGCGTCCCCGATGGCGCCCGCGACACGGGCTACCCCCTGCGCTGCAGCATCCAGCGGGACGCTGAGGGCTGCCAGGGTGATCTGCGGGGTCGAGGCGGCGCGCAGCAGGCCGTCCGGTCCACCCACACCGCCATTGCCGCGCCCACTGTCGGCCCATCGACCACCATCGGCCCCGCTGCCCCCGTCTGCCACGTCACCGGCCGGGTCCGACGCCCGGTCCTGTTCCTCGGCATGGTCGCGGAGGGAACGCCCCTCCTCGCGCAGACGCATCTGGCAGTCCAGCAGGCGGGGCCGGATGCGGAAGGACCAATCGGCACGCAGGGCCATGGCATCCGGGCCCGCCCACGGGACCGCGTTGATCAGTGCTCCCAGGCGGGCGGTCATGTCCTCCAGGGAAGAGGAGCGGTCCTCGAGCAGCGAGCCCATGCGCTGCAAAGCCTGGGTATCAGCACCCTGGAATCCGCTCACTGCACGTCCCCTCAAGCCCGCTGTCAACGATGCTTCCACCGTAAGGATCGGGGGAAGGCCCGGCCATGGGTAGTTCTCCCCATGGCGCACCCGAACACTAAGGTGGCGTACATGAAAAGCGGCTCTTCGCAGTTGAGGGTGTAGAGGTCGTGGGCGCGTCGCTCGTGGGATAGGGGTCGAGGTCTTCCGATGATGGGAGTTCTGACGCAACCCACCGGGAAGACCTCGACGTGCCTGACGCTACCTTCACTCGCCCTGATTTGACCACGTTCGCTCGCCTCGATGACCTGGGACTGGAAGTCGTCGGGCAGCGGCTGGAGCCGGATCGGGCGGTGCTGGCCTGCCGGGTCGTGGCCGATGACGGCTGGTGCCGGCGCTGCGGGTGTGAGGGCGCCTCGCGTGACACGGTGGTCCGGCGTCTGGCGCACGAGCCGCTGGGTTGGCGTCCCACGACGCTGGAGGTCACGGTGCGCCGTTACCGGTGCACCGGGTGTGGGCACGTGTGGCGCCAGGACACCATCGCAGCGGCCGAACCTCGGGCGAAGCTCTCGCGTGGGGCGCTGCGGTGGGCGCCGGTGGCGATCGTGTCTCAGCACCTGACCGTGGCCCGCGTCGCTGAGTCTCTGGCGGTGTCGTGGAACACGGCCAACGCCGCGATCCTGGCCGAGGGGCGTCGCGTGCTGATCGATGATCCGCACCGGTTCGACGGGGTGAAGGTGTTGGGTGTGGATGAGCACGTGTGGCGTCACACCCGGCGCGGGGACAAGTACGTCGCCGTCATCATCGACCTCACCCCGGTGCGCGAGGGCACCGGCCCGGCCCGGCTGCTGGACATGGTCGAGGGCCGCTCCAAGACGGCGTTCAAGCAGTGGCTGTCCGACCGCCCCGAGTCCTGGCGGGCGGGTCTGGAGGTGGTGGCGATGGATGGGTTCTCCGGCTTCAAGACCGCCACCGCCGAGGAACTGCCCGACGCGGTCGCCGTCATGGACCCGTTTCACGTAGTCCGCTTGGCCGGCGACGCGCTGGATGAGTGCCGCCGCCGGGTCCAGCAGGAGACCCGCGGGCACCGCGGCCGCAAGGGCGACCCGCTGTATGCCGCCCGGCGCACGCTGCACACCGGCGCGGCGTTGCTCACCGACAAGCAGAACCAGCGGGTGGAGGCCCTGTTCGACGGCGATGAGCACGTGGCGGTCGAGGCGACCTGGGGCGTCTACCAGCACATGATCACCGCCTACCGCGAGCCTGACAGATCACGCGGCAAGCAGCTCATGTGCCAGCTGATCGACTCCCTCAGCCACGGCATGCCCGCAGGACTGAGCGAACTGCGCAAGCTCGGCCGCACCCTCAAGCGGCGCGCCGCCGACGTCCTGGCCTACTTCGACCGGCCCGGCACCTCCAACGGCCCCACCGAGGCCATCAACGGCCGCCTCGAGCACCTGCGCGGCTCGGCCCTCGGCTTCCGCAACCTCACCAACTACATCGCCCGATCACTGCTCGAAGCCGGCGGCTTTCGCCCGCGGCTACACCCTGCATTGTGAAGAGCCGCATAAGCACATCGTGCCGTATGCGGCCGCACCGAATTGCCCGACGCGGGCCCGGCACAGGTGATGGCCGTCACTTCGGTTTTCGGCTGGGCCCACGCACTGAGATGGAGCGTTGTTCGGGTAATAACTTGCCGCAGCTCGCCGATAAGAGTGCTGTGCGCCATGAGGCAGGCGCCGCTTCGCTCGTTGGCCAGGCCAACCGTTTGCACTGAGAGGCTTGATATACCGATGAGGCCCAAGGTGCTCGTGGTGGCGGCGACGATCACCTCCCTCCTGCTGGCCGGGTGTTCAAGCCCCGAAGAGGAACCTGCCGACGAGGTCCAGGTGATCGAGGGCATGGAGGCGTACGAGGACGCGCCCACCGACGTCGTCGTCGGCGACGACCTTGGCTTCACGCCTGTATCCCTTTACGCCGCCGGCGTCGTCCTCGACATGTCCGACGGAGAGGCGACCGCGCCGACGAAGGACGGTGCGGTCAGCATCATCTCCGCCTTCGACAACGACGGAAACGCAGTCTCCGCCGTCGTTCCCTCATTCGCGGGGCTCGAGCGCGCCGAGCCCGTGGTGCTCGACCACCTGAGCACCGCGGTCTCCCTCGCGATGACCCACCGGGTCTGGCCACCACCGATCCCGTCTCCGCACTCATCACGCAGGAGGTCATCCACTACGCGCCGTCCCTCGATGCACTGCAGGACGCAGTCAGGGATGAGGACGAATCCTCCACGGATGCGGCACTGCTCGAGGTGGTGCACCAAACGCTCGAGATGCTCGAGGGCTGGGGAGACGGCAGCTGGACCCCTCCGGACTACGGTGGCGCGCCCGAGCCGACGTCGGACGTCGGCGGGATGCGCGTCAACGCCCCCGTCCCGACGTCGCAGCTGCCCGACACGAGCCACCACCAGGTCAATCCCCGGCTGTCATCCGATCCATCCTCGGACCGAAGGCTGGAAGCTCAGCCCTGTGACGACGGCGAGCTGACCGGAACCCTCTGTGTGAATGAGGCGACCAGGACAGGCGGCGACAATGTCCTGCTGACGATGGATAGCCATGCCCGGGGCTGGAACGTCCTCTTCCTCGCCGACGACGGCGATACCCAGGCGGAGGTGCTCACTCTTGTTGAGCCGCAGGTGTACCGCGGCAACATCAAGAGCAGCACGCTGTGGGGGTCGTTGAGCGGTGGGGCCGAGTGGCTCGCGTGCCAGGCGTTCGGGAACGACGGCTGCGCTGACTACCTGTACGACCTGAGCCCCGACAAGCCCGGGCTGCAGCTCATCGAGATCACCGCAGACCAGGCCCGCCGCCCCGTCGTCGCTGTGAGTGCAGCGTCCGGCGGGATCGACCCGGTGGCGGAGCGCAACGACAGCTACGGGGTGGACGTCGATGAGGCTCGGGAGGTGGCGCGGATGCTGGACGTGTACAGCATGGTCATCGAGCCCTCCATCTCCCTCGTCTCCGGTGTCCCCAAGATGAAGCCAGAGGTGGAGGCGAAGAGGAGCGACCCCGAAGCGCTCAAGCGGGAGCCGGCGCACTGTGCACTCAGCAGCCTCAAGATGACCCCGGAGCGAGCGGCAGGCCTGTACCGGAGCCTGCTGCAGAAGCAGGGATCCTCGTCGGCTGTGGGCGACTTGGAGTTCTGGGAGGACACCCACTTCCTCAACCGAGTCGGCGAGATCATCTCCGATCCCACCTTCCTCCCGGGCTTCCTGAAGAGCCTGACCGGATGCGACCTCCTCGCGATGGGCGGCGACCTGCTCGTCGATGCCCTGCCCGGCGCGCTCGCGAGAGCTCTTCCCGGCGCGTGCCAGGCGATCACGGCGGTGGACTTCGGCTTCGGTGCCCAGGCCGCAGCAAGCCAGCTGGCCATGTACGACGGGTGGAACACCGGCAGCTTCTATGTCGACGTCCTGCCTCCGCTCATGCATCACGCGGTCGTGGCCGACCGGGAGGCGCGTCTGGAGGAGAACCGCAGGGTTGTCGAGGAGTACGACTGGCGGCACCCCACCGTGACGGTGAGCGACCGCTTCGGGAACCATGAGGCACTGGCGACGCTCGTCGCAGACGACGGCGTGTCGGTGGAGGAGATTTGGCGGAACGGCGAGGAGGTCGTCGACACCCGCGTCTGGTCACCTGCGAAGGACATCGAGCCGCAGGCGGAGGGCTCACTCGACGCCAGCTTCGTCGGAACGACGTACGCGCCCCTTGGGGACCCGCTCTTCTGGAGCGACGGGACGCGCGCCGGCGCCTATCTCGACGTCTCGCGCATGGACCTGCCCGGAGAGGGAGGGCTGCACGGGAACTGCATCTACTCCTACGTCGCCGACCAGCTGACCCTGAGACTGGCTGCCTACGAGTGCAGCGACACCTCCAACAAGTGGGGTGATCTGGGGCTCGACTACCGCTTCGCCTGGCGCGTGACCGACGACGGGCAGCTCGAGCAGTGGGCCCGAGAGCGGTACCTCGACGAGATCAGCGAGCCGTGGACGGAGGGGGAGCCCTATGTCGGCGCCCAAGAGGCCGACGCCGCCCAAGGGTCCCCCCTGAGCACATCCGGCGAGTACTGGCGCTTCACCTCCGACCTGGAGGTCGTGGAGCACGACTTCGGTGAGGGCGTCATCGAGCAGTTCGCCCCCGTTCCGTGGCCCGCGAATCCTGGTCTGGAACGCGACATCTACGAGGAGGACCTGCTGAGCCTGGTCGATGCCATGGAGGCGCGGGGGCAGACGGTCTCCGAGCTCGAGCGCATGTACATGTTGGAGGAGGGCAGCCTGGCCGGAATGAGCCTGGAGGAGGCCGTGCGCCACGTCCGTCCGGCGCTCGACCCGTACGAGTCTCACGTCTACCCGTCATGCCTCTCCGGGCTTCCGGTCAGGACCGAGTGGAGCGACAACCTCTGCGAGCACGACTACTAAGCCTGAATCCACACATCGGGACGGTGCCCGGCACGGGGCGCGCCGGAGCCAGTGGCCAGCAACGATCGACCATCGCCGCTGCCCAACGGCGCGCGCCGAGATCCGCCGGGTCCGCGACCTCGTCCGGAGGGGTCAACTTGATCGACCCGGTGAATCAGACTGAGCTTTGATCCTCCTGGTGAATCAGACTGACCCCTCCGGACAAGGTGTCCTTGTCCGGGCTGGCCGAGGCGGGGGGGGTTGGAGCCATCGCCGCCGAAGGTGTCGGGTGGCGCCCGTCCTCCAGGCGCACGGACGACCGGGACGGGCGGCGGTCGTCACCGCCGCGAAACGCGGCGGGCGCTCGCCGCGACCAGTTCCTCCACGGCTGCGACGAGCCGCTCCGCCGACCCACGCGCGAACGGGCCGGGCATGCCGTAGTACCGGTGCGCGTCCTCGACCTCGTACCCGCCGTACGGGTACTCCTCGGCTGGCGGAAGGTAGCCGGGGCAGCCGTCGCAGTAGCCGGCGACGATCGTCACGCCGTCCCCGACGACGGCGCGCACCGCCTCCGCGGTGGCGGCGAACGGCTCGCCGGGCAGGCCGACGACGGTCGCTGGCCCCCACCGCAGCAGCGTCACGCTGCCCTCCCACCGGTCGGCGACATCGCGCGGCCCCTCCTCTCGCCGAGAGCGGAGTTGTTGGGAAATAACTCCGCTGTCGGCGAGGTAGGGGGCTGGGTCTTGATGGGCGGCTGGGTCTTGATGGGCGGCTGGGTCTTGCTGGGGGGCTGGCTCTGGATGGGGGGCGGGCTCTTGTCGGGAGCGGGGGTGGGTGGTGGCCCAGTGGGACCAGGTGTTGTAGAGGGTGCGTTGGGCGTCGTCCTCGGTGAGTCGGGCGGCTTCGGACCACCGGGCGGACTCGGCCTGCAGTAGTTCTGGCGTGGGGACGTCGAGGAGGAGTGCGACGTCGGCACGCCAGCTACCGAGCGGGCCGTCCGCCTCCGTCGTGGCAGCGCCCACGTGCGCCAGCCCGTCCAGCACGGCTCGGGCGATCCGCCCACCGACCTCCGCGCACGCCTCGAAGGTGCGGCCCGCGGACGGTGCAGTGGTGATCGACGCCGCCGCCGTGTGGCCGGTGTTCGCGTCCCCGGCGCAGCCGGTGAGGAACAGGGCCACACCACCGAGCTCAGCCTCGAGGTGATCCCGCACCACACCGGGGTAGTCGGCGGTGAGCAGGAGGTTGTCGGCCCCCAGGATCACGGGGTGGCAGGCGTACGAGACCAGGACGGCGAGCACGGTGCCGTCGCCCCGCGTCAGGACGACCACGGGCAGGCTCGAGTCCACCGGCCCGTCGGGCCGGCGCCGGTTGCGGGCCACGCCGGGATCCGGCGCCTCAAAGGCCGCAAGAGCCACCGGCTCCCGCCCGGTCGCCGCCTCCTGCACCGCCTCCACGGCCGCGTCCTCCACGCGCGCGAGCCAGGCAGAGTCCACCCGTTCCCCGAGCCGCCCCGGCATGCTCACCGGCCCGCCGTGCGTGTGCGTCGCGTGGACGACGACGTCGCGCACCCCCGAGCACCGCTCCCGGATGCGCCGGCAGGTGTCCTCGTGCAGTCCCACGACGTCGACCGTCACCACCGCGGTGTCGCCCACAACCAAAGCCCGCACGGACAGCCGGTCGTGCGCGCCGACAGCAGGACGCGTGCGCGCGACGAACCCGGACATCAGCGCCCCCGGCTCAGGCGTGACGTCCCGGACCGCCACACCCGCCAGCACGCTCACGCCAGCACCTCGCCGCCGCGCACCACCTCGCGGACCTCGGCCGTCTCCGGGTCGAGCAGGAGCAGGTCGGCAGGGGCGCCAGGGGTGATCCGCCCAGGCGGCACGGCAACCGCGCGGGTCGAGGAGGAGCGGCCAGCGCGCGCCGCGGCCTGCTCCGCCAGCACCCGGGCGGGATTCGCGGTCGCCAAGCGGACGACGTCGGCGACCGGCAGTCCCGTCATCGTCCACGCGGCCGCGACGCACTCGGCCAGGCACCGCACTGCACCGGCCAGGTACGGCGTGCCGGCCACGACCAACCGGCCGTCCGCGCTGAGCTCCACCTGGCCGCCCACCGGTGTGTCATACGTCCCGGCCGGCATCCCGGCCAGCGCGACGGAGTCCGAGACGAGGAAGGACCGCTCGAGCCCCTTCGCGCGCAGCATCGCGGTGAGCGTGTCCGCCGGCAGGTGGTGACCGTCGGCGATGAAACCGGCCCGCAGCCGGTCGTCGGCGAGCTGGGCCCAGATGTAGTTGGGATGGCGGGGCAGCACGGCGTGCGCGCCGTTGCCGAGGTGAGTGGAGAGCGTCGCCCCGGCGTCGACGACGGCGCGAATCTCCTCCGCCGTCGCCGACGTGTGTCCCACGGCCACCTGCACGCCGCGCGCCACCGCACCCGCGGTGAACTCCGCCGCCCCGGGATGGTGCGGGGAGATCGTCACCATCCCGACGACGCCGTCACTCGCCTCCTGCCACCGGTCCAGCTCAGCCAGCGACGGCGGGCGCACGTGGTTCAGGTCGTGCGCCCCGCGCGGCCCGTCCTCCTCCGCGATGAACGGTCCCTCGACGTGCGCGAAGGGCACCGCCCGCGCGAGCCGCGGGTCGGACCGCCGGGCAAGCGCCACCGCCCGTAGCGAGGCGGTGATGGCCTCCTCGGAGCCGGTGATCACGGTCGGCACGAACGTCGTCGTCCCGCGGCGGGCGAGGGCGTCGGCGAGGTCGCCGATGGTCTCGGGCGTGACGTCCGGGCCGTTGACGTCGTACCCGCCGTACCCGTTCACCTGCAGGTCTACGTAGCCGGGGACCAGCCACGGGAGGTCGGCCGCCGCGGACCGGCTCGCGCGCACCTCTGAAATAACTCCGCTGTCGGCGAAGGGGGAGACGCGCAGGACTCGGCCGGACGTCGGGTCGCGGCCTTCCCAGGTGGTCATAGCGACCGGACCCGGCCGCGGAAGCGGTCGAGGAAGCGGCCGTTGGCCTCGTCCCCGCCGGGCGCATTGCCGCTGCGCCAGATCGGCGGGTCCTCACCGCGCGCGACGAGCTCCTCGATCGTGGCGAGCACGAGCCAGTTGAGCACATAGGCGTTGGCGAACGTGGACACCGCCCCGGACTTCTCCGCCGCGCCGTCGATCGCCATGACGGCGTCCCCGATCGGGACCTTGCAGTCGATCGCGACGTCGACCAGCTCGTGCAGGTTGTGCCCGCTCGGGTGGCGGGCGGGGTGGTCCGGCGCGGTGCCGTTCGCGTGCTCGTGGGAGCTGACGCCGATGAGCGTGACGCCCCGCACCCGCGCGGTGAGCGCGGCGTCGATGAGGGCGGCGTTGATCCCGTAGGCGTTGACCAGGACGAGCACGTCGTCCGCGCCCAGCCCCCGGTCTTCGATGACCACCCGCCCGTACCCCGGCGTGCGCTCCATCGCCATCGAGCGCAGCGCCCCGCTGGACAGCAGCGTGCCCTCGTCGAGGATCGCTGCCACGTGCATCAGCCCGCCGGCGCGGAAGAACACCTCCTGCGCGGCCAGGTTGGAGTGCCCGCCCGGCCCGAAGACGTGCACCAGCCGGTCCGCAGCGATCTGGTCCGCCAGCACCCGCGCGGCCGCGGCGACGGCGGGCGCCTCCTCGTCCCGGATCCGGGCAAGCAGCCCGGTCACCCGGTCGAGGTAGGCGGCGCCCAGCGCGGCGACGTCGGTCACGGGGAGCTCCTCCAGGTCGCCGGGTGCCGCCTCCTCGTCGAGGTAGAGCGTGCACGCCGGGTGGGTGCGCAGGACGGTCGCGGGGCACTGCGGGCCGACCGGCTCGGTGAGGGTGCGGCGCACCGCCTCGCGCTTGCGCTCGCCGGGGACGACGCAGAAGAGCCGTTCCCCGGATAGCAGCGCCGGGATCGTCAGCGTGATCGCGTGGGTGGGCACCGCCTCGACGGCGGGGAACAGGCCGTCCTCGACCTGCTGCACCCGGGACCGCTCGTCGAGCTCGACGACACGCACCAGCTCGGGATCCTGCAGGTCGGCGTCCGGCGGGTCGTTGAAGGCGATGTGCCCGTTCTCCCCGATGCCCAGGCACACGATGTCGATCGGCGCGGCGGCGAGCAGCTCGGCGTAGGCGCGGGCCGCTGCCTCCGGGTCATCCCCGGGCTCGATGCGGTGGACGGCACCGAAGCGGACCCGGTCGAAGATCGCGGCGTCCAGCCACCGCCCGAACCGCTGGGGAGCATCAGCATCGAGCCCGATGTACTCGTCCATGTGGAACGCGGTGACCCGGGACCAGTCGATGCCCGGCTCCGCGACCAGCCCGTCGAGCATGTCCTGCTGGCTCGGCGCGGCGGCGAAGACCATCCGCACGGTGGCGTCCGGGGCCCCGTCCAGCCGGCGCCGGAGCTCGGCGGCGACGTCGGCGGCAGCAGCCGCCCCCATGGCCTCGCGGGTGGGGTAGACCTCCACCTGCAGCGTGTCCTGACTCATCGTTCTCCTTTCGTGCCGGCGGTGCCGGTCGGCACCGGCCGGTAGCCGGCCTCCAGCTCCGCGAGGAGCAGCAGCGCGCGCGCCACGTGGAACGGGTCCTTGACCGGCAGCGCGACGACCTTCTCCAGCGGCGCCCCGGTCCGGGTGCGGATCTGCGTCCACTCCCGGCCCGGCCCCTCCGGGAACGTCGCCAGGGTGTAGTCGACCACCCGGTCGGCCCAGTTGGCGATTTCCGCGTCCCCGGTGAGCGTCTCCAGCAGCCGCAGCGCGTACATCGCCTCGGCGTGCGGCCACCACAGCTTGGTGTCCCACGTGTCGGTGACGAGCTGCTCGTACGGGTCGTCAAGCCGCTCGCCGCGGGGTGGCCCGCCGTCGACGTCCACGTACCGCAGCAGGCCGCCGTGCTCCGTGTCCCAGCCGTGCTCGCAGGCGCGCAGCGCGCACCGGGTGAGCGTGCCGACGTCGTCTAGCCCGGTGCCGCCGAGGAGGTCGCGGGCGTGGAGCGCGAACCACACCAGCTCCAGCGCGTGGCCCGGCGTGCGGTGCCGGGAGACGAGCAACTCCTGGCGGGAGGGGTCCGTGGGGGGCATCTCGGCGACGTCGTCGCCGGCCACGTGGCGGGCGGCAATCTCCTCACCCGCGCGGGCGACGACGGCGGCGGACGCGGCCGACCCCGTCACCCGGTGCACCTGCTCGCCCACGCCGAGCAGCATCATCGGCAGGGCGAGCGAACCGTGGCCGGCGGGCACGGGGTAGGGCTCGGTGGGCGCGGCGCCGGCGGCGATGAGGTCGGACGACCGGGTCAGGACGTCGTCGGCCAGGGCGCCCCATCCGCCGTCGGGATCCACGAGGGCGGTGCCGGCAAACCCGAGCGCGGCGAAGAGGTCGGCGAAAACGCTGGCGGCGAGCCCGCCCCGCTCGGCGGGACGCGGCTGGCCGGCCCGGTCGGTGAGGTAGGCGAGGCGCCCGTCGGGCAGGAGCGCGTGGTCCCGGACGAAACGAGAGGTCGAGACGCTCCACGCCGCGTACCGCTCGCCGTCCACGTCCAGCACCCCGGCCCGGGCGGCGAGCGCCACCCGGGCGGTGAGCCAGGCCCAGCGGCCCTGGGACCAGGTGTACTTGTCCGTGCTCACCAGCTGGGTGCCGAGGTTGTCCCAGCAGGTGAGCACCCCGCCGTGGACGTCGTCGGGGCCGTGGGCCCCCCCCCCCGCGCGGGCGGGCGCGGGGGGGGGGGCGGCC